>NZ_JBFAZW010000018.1:0-130019 GCF_040682015.1 Dactylosporangium sp. NPDC051485 | reverse complement strand
CTGGCACGGCGGTGAGCGCCCCGGACGAATCCCGTGGCCGCCAGCCGCGCGAGCAACAGGACTGCGGCTACCTGTGGTGACGAGTACTCAGGTCGCGAAGATTGGCCCGGTTGCCGGCCTCCTCCATCGCGGCCAGCGCGGGGCCCGAGGGACCGGCGAAACCGGCCGCCACCGCCGAGCGATCCGGCAGGGCCACCAGGCCGGCCAGCGTCGCCTCCGCCGCGATGACCGACGTCGTGGGGTCGAAGGGCCGCCCCTCCGGCGGGCAGCAGTCGGGCCGCTCGCAGGCCAGCGACCAGAAGCGCCCCTCGTGCGTGCGCAGCACGTCCAGCAGCGGGATCCCGCAGCCGGTCAGCGCGGCGGCCACGGTGCGCAGGAACGGCTCGGCCCGGTCCGCCGGCCCGTACCCGATCAGCAGGGCCCCGTCGAGCCCATTGCGCCGTAACATGTTGGCGTACTGCTCGGCCAGCACGCCGCCGTCATCGGAGGAAGCCGGCACGTCGCCGTCACCAGGGGAGGCCAGCGCGCCGCCGTCGCCAGAGGAATGGGGTGGGCCGCCATCGCCGGAAGAGAGGAGCAGGTCGCCGGAGGAGCGGGGCAGCTCGCCGGAGGAAGAGGGCAGGTCGCTTCGTAGCAGCAGGTGCAGCGAGGCACCACGCAGCCCCAGCGCGACGAGGCTGTCGGTCGGATGGAAGCCGAGCATGTAGGGCATGGCCGAGAGCAGTTCGGCCGGCCCGCGCGGACGCAGTCGGGAAGCCATGCGTCGAGCCTGGGCCCCGCCGGGCCCGCCGTGGGCTAGCGGTTTTCGGCTGTGGATAAGCCGGTTGCCTGTGGATAACTCTCAGCGCCGGAATCGCAGATCGTGCAGATCGATGCCGTCTTCCCAGACGGATGCCTTGCGGCCGAGATCGATCGCCAGGGTCACCCGGGCCAGCGCGTCGTACCCGGCCGCGTGCAGGCACCGGATGGCGTCCAGGTTGCGCGCGGACGGCGAGATGCTCAGCTGCCCGAGGCCCCGCCGCCGAGCCTGGTCGGCGACGTGCGACAGCAGCGCCCGCCCGATGCCCTCACCCCGCCGCGCGGACGCCACCACCAGCGGCTCCACCTGCCCGCCGCGGCCGTCCAGCAGCAGCCCGACCATGCCGACCACGGCACCGCCGGCGTCCGAGGCGACCCACATCCCCGACAGGTCGAGGCGGGTGAGGTACTCCTCGAAGGCCGCCCCCGAGTTGTCCTCGGTTTTCGTCCCGTAGAGCCCGGCGTCGGCCGCGGTCAGCTCCGCCCACAGCAGGCGGCACTCTCGATGGTCGGTCGGGCGGTAGGCCCGGATCGTGAGGGCCGACGCCTTCGGGGCCGGCGACACCTGGGTGGTCATAACTCATAGTTACTCCGCCGGAGCGGGCCCCGACACCCACATCGCCGGATTGCTACCGGGCCCGATTCGCGACTTTTTGCGGCAACGCACTACTCGGGCCCGTCCAGTACCGGCCGGTACCGCAACGTCGTAACATCCAGAACGGCTCGCAGCTACGACGAAGGGACGGCCGGTCGGGGCCGTCCCTTCGCTGTTGGTCCGTGATGGCGACAGAAAACTACGGCAGGCGGAATTCGCCGTCCACGTCAACCGCCGCGATGAAGGTCTCCCATTCCTCGCGGGTGAAGCGCACGAGCCCCGCCGCTGGGGCATTGGAGTTGCGGACCTCGACGACGCCGTCGACGAACCGTGCCTCGACGCACTGTCCGTTGTTGCCGCTCCGGGTGGGCTTGTGCCACCGCTCGTTCAGCGCAGCCATCTGCGCACTCCTTCGGGTCTGGGCCAGGCTCAGTCGGTCGCGTCGTCGATCAGTTTGACTGACTCGAGCGGGCTGAGCGCGGCAGCTCGCAGGTTCTCGAACACGTCGTGGTACCGCTGCACATCATCGGCGGCCGGATAGATATCACCGGTCATGGCCTCGGCATATACGACGCTTGGTGCACCATGGAACTTGAGGATCGCGAACGAGCCAGCCATGCCGGCATATGCCCCTCCGGAGAAGGGCAGGATCTGGATCGTCACGTTCCTCACCCGGCCCATGTCGGCCAGGTGCTTGAGCTGCGACCGCATGACGTCGGGTCCGCCGATGCTGCGCCGGATGACGCTCTCATCGAGGACCGCGATGAGTTGCAATGGTTGTTCGGCACGGGTGATCAGGAGCTGCCGGTCGCGGCGGGCCTTGACGTGTGCCTCGACCGCGTCGTCGGACTCGCCCGGCGACGCGGCGAGCAGAGCCCGCGTGTACTCCTCGGTCTGCAGCATGCCCGGCACCACGAGCGCCTCGTAGTCGCGCATCTCGATGGCGCTGGACTCCAGCCCGATGTACCGCGTGTAGCTCGCCGGAAGGTCCCCGTAGCGCGCGAACCAGCCGCGGGTCTTGCCCTCCTTCGCGAGGACGACCAACGTGTCGATCAGTTCCTGATCCTGTACGTCGTAAATCTCCAGCAGCTTCTCCAGCGCGCTGCGGCGGATTCCGACCTTGCCGCCCTCCATCCGGCTGATGGTGCTGGGCGAGCAGTCCAGTTGCAGGCCGACGTCCTCCGTGGTGAGACGGGCGCGCTCACGCAACTCGCGCAGCTGCTTGCCCAACTGGAATCTGGGGAACGTGGGGCTGTGGGCGCTGGACACCGCTCACCTCCATTACTCAGGACGAGTGTGTCCGTTACCCGGGGAGTGCGCAAGCGCCTCAGCGTCTGAGCGATTGGCTTGCTCTACTCAACTTCGACCTGACGTATTGCCGCGCGAAACCTGCACGTGCATTCTGGGTTGGTCACAGACCACTCCCCAGCCGGAGGGAGATCAAGTGGTGTTCGAGGACGACACGATCCTGCTCGAGGGAGCACCACGACTCTTCGGCATTGTCGCCGATCCACTCGACGACGATCATCCCCAAGTGGTGGCCTGGGGGCACGAGCTGCCCGATCAGGCGGTGCTCACCTGGCGCCTCGGCAACGGCAAGTCCGAGGTCGCCGTGTTCCGTTCGGCCGAGGCCGCTCTGGCCGCGGCGCAGCAGCTGTACCACGCCCGCCTGCTCTGGACCGCGCCCGCGGCCCAAGGGGTCTGAGGAGCATCAATGGCGGTCATTTACGACCACGCGGTGACGGATGCGCGCCGGTGCGTCGAGCGGCACCAACGGGTCCGCGGCGGGTCCGGCCGAGGCTGCACCGCCGGCTGCGCCCAGTGGCCGTGTAAGCCGTTCACGACGGCGTGGGCGGTCGTCACGCGCAACTCCAACACGCGGGCCGGACGATAGCCCAGAAACGCCGAATCGGCCGACCGGAACCAACCGATCGACCGACTTTGATGGATGCTGCTGTCGCCATGCGACCGGTATCGACTCCCGGTCGCCCTTGATCCCGTCGTCCCAGCCGGGCCACGCCCGATCCTGGATCGGCGGCGCGGTCTCCTCCGGTAACGCCGGGGACGAGCCCGGCGACGAGCCCGAGGTCCGGCCCGGCGTCCCGTGCGAGCGCCGGACCGCCGCGCCCCCGCCGGAGCCGCCGCCCTTGCTCGGCGACGAGTTCGACCGCTCCGCGGGCGGCACCGGCGGCGTCGGCGTGCCCCGCGACGGGTGCGGCCCGGGCGTCGGGCCCGAGCCCACCACGACCGGCCCCGGCGGCGGTTCGGCGACGACGGGCGAGCGGGTGACGGGCGCGGTGTCCAGGGTCGCGCTGCCGGCCGCCACGACGATCATCGTCGGCACCGAGGTGAGCAGCACCAGCAGCGCGGAGATGAACAGCGGCCGCCGGTTCGGGGAGAACAGCCGGTGGTGGCGCACGTCGGACTGCAAGAGGGCTCCAAACGTCGGTGACAACCGGACTAACGCGACGTACCCCCGGAGGCAGTGCCCGACATGGGGTTATTTTCCGGGATCAACCCGGCGGTGAAGTGAGACACCGGTGTGTCGATCGACACGGCTTCTGCGATGCTGGACACACACCGGCAACGGGGCCGTAGCCTCCGCATACCCTGCGAGGCAGAGCCCGGGGCCGGCTCCCGGGCATGAGCAACCGTCATGCCCACCGCGACGCGCCGACCCCACCGGGTCGCCGCGTGGCAGCCACCCCCGCTGCGCGGCAGGGTCACCCCCGCTGCCGACGCGAGAGACGACAGGGAGAAACGGATGGCGAAGGGCGAAGCAAAGGCCCGCACCACAGGGACGCGGGCCGCGCCTGAACCCGCGTTCGTGCAGCTACTGACCCCCGAGGGCGAGCGGGTCGAGCACCCCGGCTACGCGGTCGACTTCACCGACGAGGAGTACCGCTCGCTCTACCACGACCTCGTGGTGGTCCGGAAGCTCGACGCCGAGGCGACCGCCTTGCAGCGCCAGGGCGAGCTGGGCATCTGGGCGAGCCTGCTGGGCCAGGAGGCGGCCCAGGTCGGCTCGGGCCGGGCACTGCGGGCGCAGGACATGGCCTTCCCGACGTACCGCGAACATGGCGTTCTCTACACCCGCGGCATCGACCCGATCATGCCGCTGAGCCTGTTCCGCGGGGTCGACCAGGGCGCCTGGGACCCCAACGAGTTCAAGTTCAACATGTACACGATCGTCATCGGCGCCCAGACGCTGCACGCGACCGGCTACGCCATGGGCATCACCAAGGACGGCAAGGTCGGCTCCGACGACGGCGAGGCCGTCATCGCGTACTTCGGCGACGGCGCCACCAGCCAGGGCGACGTCAACGAGGCCTTCATCTGGGCCTCGGTCTTCAACACGCCGCTGGTGTTCTTCTGCCAGAACAACCAGTACGCGATC
The DNA here is from genome assembly GCF_040682015.1 of Dactylosporangium sp. NPDC051485. Classification (NCBI taxonomy): domain Bacteria; kingdom Bacillati; phylum Actinomycetota; class Actinomycetes; order Micromonosporales; family Micromonosporaceae; genus Dactylosporangium; species Dactylosporangium sp. NPDC051485. Next base: position 125,229 of record NZ_JBFAZW010000018.1, on the reverse strand, counting down.
TCCGAGCCGCTGGAGCGCCAGACCCGGGTGCCGCTGTACCACCGGGCCAGCGGCTTCGGCTTCCCCGGCCTGCGGGTGGACGGCAACGACGTGCTCGCCTGCTATGCGGTGACCCGCAAGGCGCTCGACGACGCCCGGCACGGCCAGGGCCCGTCGCTCATCGAGGCCTACACCTACCGCATGGGCGCGCACACCACCTCCGACGACCCGACCCGCTACCGGATCGCCAGCGAGGTCGAGGCCTGGCAGGCCAAGGACCCGATCCTGCGCCTGCGCACCTTCCTCACCAAGCAGGGCATGGCCAAGGACGACTACTTCGACGCGGTCGACGAGGAGGCCCGGGTGACCGCCGTCGACCTGCGCGAGCGGGTGCTCAACATGCCCAACCCCGACCCCATGACGCTGTTCGACCACGTGTACCCGCACGGCTCGCCCGAGCTCGCGCAGCAGAAGGAACAGTTCGCCAAGTACCTTGCGTCCTTCGAGGGGAGTGGGCACTGATGGCCGCCGCGGAGAACCTCACGATCGGCAAGGCGCTCAACACCGGCCTGCGCCGGGCCATGGAGCGCGACCCCAAGGTCCTGATCATGGGCGAGGACGTCGGCAAGCTCGGCGGCGTCTTCCGCATCACCGACGGCCTGCAGAAGGACTTCGGCGACGAGCGGGTCATCGACACCCCGCTGGCCGAGTCCGGCATCGTCGGCACCGCGGTCGGCCTCGCCATCCGCGGCTACCGCCCGGTCTGCGAGATCCAGTTCGACGGCTTCGTCTACCCGGCCTACGACCAGATCGTGTCGCAGGTGGCCAAGCTGCACTACCGCTCGCAGGGCAAGGTCAGCCTGCCGATCGTCATCCGCATCCCGTTCGGCGGCGGCATCGGCGCGGTGGAGCACCACTCCGAGTCACCGGAGGCCTACTTCGCGCACACGGCCGGCCTCAAGGTCGTCTCGTGCGCGAACCCCGACGACGCGTACTGGATGATCCAGCAGTCGATCGAGTCCGACGACCCGGTCATCTTCCTGGAGCCCAAGCGCCGCTACTGGGAGAAGGGCCAGGTCAACGTCGACTCGGCGAGCCTGCCGCTGCACGCCTCGCGGGTCGCCCGCCCCGGCACCGACGTGACCGTGCTGGCCTACGGCCCCATGGTGCGCACCGCCCTGGACGCCGCCACCGCGGCCGAGGAGGACGGGCGCTCGCTGGAGGTCATCGACCTGCGCACGCTCTCCCCGCTGGACATGCGCCCGGTGTACGAGTCGGTCCGGCGCACCGGCCGCGCGGTCGTCGTCCACGAGGCCCCCGGCAACCTCGGCCTCGGCGCCGAGCTCTCGGCCCGGATCACCGAGGAGTGCTTCTACTCCCTCGAGGCCCCGGTCCTGCGGGTCACCGGCTTCGACACGCCGTACCCGGCCGCCCGCCTCGAGGAGGAGTACCTGCCGGACCTCGACCGGGTGCTCGACGCCGTCGACCGCTCGTTCGGGTTCTAGGGGGCCGCGCTCATGACCAGGCTCAAAGAGTTCAACCTGCCCGACCTCGGTGAGGGTCTCACCGAGGGCGAGATCCTCAAGTGGCTCGTGCACGAGGGCGACACCATCACCCTCAACCAGCCGATCGTCGAGGTCGAGACCGCGAAGGCGGCCGTCGAGATCCCGGCGAAGTGGGCCGGCAAGGTCACCAGGATCTTCCACCCCGAGGGCTCGATGGTGGAGGTCGGCCAGCCGATCATCGCGATCGACACCGACCCGGGCGCCGGCGATCTGCCCGCGCCCTCGGCCGCGTCGCTGGCCGCCGTCGAGGTGGCGGGCGACGCACCGGTCGAGCCCGGCCTCATCGGTGGTCCCGCTCCCGGGGGCCGCACCGCCGTGCTCGTGGGTTACGGGCCCCGCACCGCCGTGGCCAAGCGCCGCCCCCGGGCGTCGGGCTCCGCACCGGTTCAAGAGCCTGCCGCGGTACCGCAGGAGCCCACACCGCCGCCGAAGCCCGCCCCGGCGCCGGTCGCCGTCGCGCGGCCCAACGGCGCCGTGCTGGCCAAGCCGCCCGTGCGCAAGCTGGCCCGGGACCTCGGCGTCGACCTCGTCGGCATCGTGGGCACCGGTCCGAACGGCTCGATCAGCCGCGACGACGTGCTCTCGGCACAGTCGGCCCCGGCCGCCGTGACCGCCGCCCGCCCGGCCCGGGCCGCCGGCGAGCGGGAGGAGCGCATTCCGGTCAAGGGCGTGCGCAAGCTGACCGCGGAGAACATGGTGGCCAGCGCGTTCACCGCCCCGCACGTGACCGAGTTCCTCACGGTCGACGTAACCCGGTCGATGAAGGCGCTGGAGCGGCTCAAGGCCAACCGCGACTGGCGGGACGTGCGCGTCTCCCCGCTGCTCATGGTGGCCAAGGCGGCGCTGGTGGCGCTGCGCCGGCACCCGGTCGTCAACTCGACCTGGGCGGGCGACGAGATCGTCGTCAAGCACTACGTCAACCTCGGCATCGCGGCGGCCACCCAGCGCGGCCTGATCGTGCCGAACATCAAGGACGCCCAGGACCTGTCCACCCGGGAGCTGGCCGACGCGCTCAACGCGCTGGTCGGCACCGCCCGCGAGGGCAAGACGCCCCCCGCGGACATGACCGGCGGCACGTTCACGATCACCAGCGTCGGCGTCTTCGGCGTCGACACCGGCACCCCGATCCTGCCCCCGGGCGAGGCGGCGATCCTGTGCTTCGGCGCCGTCCGCGAGCAGCCGTGGGTCCACAAGGGCAAGGTCAAGGTGCGCCAGGTGACCACCCTGGGCCTGTCCTTCGACCACCGCATCATCGACGGCGAGCTCGGCTCGAAGTTCCTGCGCGACCTCGGCGCCTTCCTGGAAGACCCGGAGGCGGCCCTGCTCGCCTGGAGCTGAGGCACCGCCGGCCCGCTCGCCGAGCAGGCCAATCCGCCCGCAGTGGCCCCGCACGCGAGTGCGGGGCCACTGTCATATGGCCGACGAACAGGGCTTTTGCCAGGCCGCTCACCTACGATTCGTCGGCCGGTGGCCCGCATCACCTCATATTCGCTGGCTATGAATCTTCCGCCCGGCGTGTAATGGATGCGAAACCAAGCCCTCCTTACGCCACCCGGGAGCCCCGCCATGAGCACCTTCTTCGAGCGCTACAAGGCCCGCCGCACCGCCGCCCGCCGCATGGACGCCATCGAGCGCGCCCTCGCCAAGAACCCGTCCGCCGCCCTCCGCGACGAACTCCAAGCCATGATCAACCGCAGTTAGGCATTTCCGCCCAAACCGCCCCGGTCCCCGCCTCCACGGACCGGGGCGGTTTTCGTTGTCCCGCCCCCAACTGATTTGCTAGCCCCTACCAACGAACCTCGGCACCGGCTCTGCCATGGCTGTCCCCGGTCGACTACGGTCGCAAGGGTCTGACCAACAGGAGGCAAGCATGACGTCCGACCAGCAGCACCCGTCCGACCAGCCGGACGAGGCTGCGGCGAGCACGCCGCCGACCGGCCGGGCCCCGGCCGTACGCGCCACGGCGTCGGTGCCGGTCCCGTCCTCGCCCGCCCCCTCCCCAGACCCGCACCCGTCCGATGATCCCGCCCGCCCGCAGTCGGCCCCGCCCTACGGCGCCCCCGCCTACGGCACCCCTGCGTACGGTGCTCCGACCTACGGTGCCCCACCTTTTGATGCCCCGCCGCCGGCCGCTTCGTACCCGGCGCCGTCCCAGTTCACGCCGTCGGCCTTCGACGACGACGCCCAGCCCGCCGAGCGCCCCGGCCCGTTCCCGCCGGCCGGCCCCCTGCCGCCCCGCGTGCCGCAGGCCCCTCCGGGCACCGCCCCGTCGAGCGGCGCCTCGGGCAAGGCCTCGGTGCCGGGCCAGTTCCCGCCACCGGCCACCGGCCCGACCGGGAGCTTCCCCGGCTTCACCCCGGCCAACCCCGGCCCGCCCGCCCCGGAGCCGAGCCCCTGGACCGCCCCGCCTCCCCCGGCCGCCTCGGGCGGAGCCGCCGAGGCCAGCCCCTGGGCCGTCTCGCCGGCCGCCCCGCCCCCGGGCGCCCCCATCTCGGGCAGCGCCCGCATCCCCACCGGCTCGGCCCAGGTCCCGCCGCCCTTCGGCCAGGCCCCGACGAGCGGCGACCCGGCGCCCGGCGGCTCCGCTCAGGTCCCGACGGGTAGCGCCCGCGTGCCGACCGGCAGCGCCCAGGTCTGGACCGGCGGCAGCACGCCACCCACCGGATCCGCCCGCGTGCCCACCGGCAGCGCCCAGGTCCCGCCCAGCACCGCACCGATCTCCACCGGCGGCAACACGCCACCCACCGGCAGCGCCCGCATTCCCACCGGCAGCGCGCAGGTCCCGACGGGCTCGGCCCAGGTGCCCACCGGCAGCGCTCAGGTGCCGTTCGGCAGCGCCCAGGTTCCCCCCGGCTCGGCCCAGGTCCCGGGCGGAAGCGCCCAGGTGCCCGCCCCGCCGAACCTCGGCCAGATCCCGGCGGACTACGGCCCGGGCCCCCGCACGTACGGGGCCCGCGCCCAAGTCTCGATCCCGCCCGTCTCCGGCGGCCCGGCCCCGGGAGCGCCCACCTCCGCGCCGCCCGGAACCGTCGGCAGCTCCGGCTCCGCCGGCGTCTACCCCTCCTCGCCCCCGCCCGCCTCCGGATCTGGCGGGGTCTATCCGTCCTCGGGGTCCGCGGGGGTCTACCCGTCGTCAGCACCGCCCGCCTCCGGATCTGCCGGGGTCTACCCGTCGTCTGCGCCACCCGCGTCCGGGGCCTACCCGTCTTCGGCGCCGCCGGCGTCCGGATCTGCCGGGGGTTATCCGCCCGCGGATGGGAGTGCCGGGGTGTATCCGCCGCCCGGGGCGTACCAGGGGGCGGCCTCGCCCGCGGGGGCCACGCCCTCCAATGCTCCGTTCTGGACGCCTGGCGGGGAGCCGGAGCCCGATGGTGGGTCGCCGTACGGGGCGCCCGGGGGGCCCTATGGGGGCGCGCCCAGCAGTGAGGCGCCGTTCGGGGCGGGGCCGGTCAGCGGGGCCGGGTACCAGGCTTCCGGGCCGGGGATGTATCAGGCGTCGGCACCGCCGGGGGCCGGGCCCATGTCCGGCGGGCCGCGGTTCGGCGATCTCGTCACGATGCCCGGGGAAACCGTGCCGGCCATGCCCGCCGTCGAGGAGGACGCACCGCCCACGCCCGAGCCGCCGGTCAAGCGCCGGCTGGGGCTGCTGGCCGGGCTGGCCATCGTGGTGGCGATCTTCCTGCTGGCCGTGGCCGGGACGGCGATCGTGGTCAAGGTCAGCAACGTCGGGGGGACCAGCTACGCGGTCAACTCGTGCGTCAAGCAGTCCGGGGACGGGGCCAAGGGAGCCGACTGCTCGGACAAGGACGCGTTCCGGATCGTCTCCAAGGTGGACAAGCCGGAGAGCTGCTCGGACGCCAGCCAGCCGTACATCGTGCTGCAGCACAAGGGCGAGCCCGAGCAGGTGCTGTGCCTCCGACCGGCGAGCCAGAAGTGAGCCCGACCTCGAACGCCGACTCGCCGCTGCTCAAGGCCCGGGTACGCGCACCCGGGCTGCACGGGCGCGGATGGCTCAACACCGGCGGCGAGGACCTGCGCCTGACGGACCTGCGCGGCAAGATCGTGCTGCTCGACTTCTGGACCTTCTGCTGCGTCAATTGCCTGCACGTGCTGGACGAACTGCGGCCCCTCGAGGAGCGCTTCGCCGACGTCCTGGTCACAATCGGCGTGCACAGCCCCAAGTTCGAGCACGAGAAGGACGCGGCGGCGCTGGCCGCGGCGGTCGAGCGCTACGGCGTGGACCATCCGGTGCTGGACGACCCCGAGCTGGGGATGTGGCAGCAGTACGCCGCGAAGGCGTGGCCGACCCTGACGGTGATCGACCCCGAGGGCTACGTCGTGGCCAACATGGCCGGCGAGGGCCATGCCGAAGGGCTCGTCCGGCTCATCGAGGAGCTCGTCGCGCTGCACGAGGCCCGCGGGACGCTGCGGCGGGGCGACTCGGCTCATGCCGTACCGAATCCGGATCTGTCGCTTTTGCGCTTTCCCGGAAAGGCGCTGGCGCTGCCGTCCGGCCATTTTCTCGTGGCCGACAGCACGCACCAGTCCCTCGTCGAGCTCGCCGCCGACAACGAGACGCTCGCGCGGCGCATCGGCACCGGTCGGCGGGGCCGCAAGGACGGCACCGAGCCCGAGTTCTCCGAGCCCGCCGGCCTGTGCCTGCTGCCGCCGCACACCGCCGAGATCGCCGGGTACGACGTCGTGGTCGCCGACACGGTCAACCACCTCCTGCGCGGCCTCAAGCTGTCGACCGGCGAGGTCACGACCGTGGCCGGCACCGGCCGCCAGTGGCGCGGCACGGTCGACTTCGACGCGCACGACTCGCTGGCCGTGGACCTGTCGTCGCCGTGGGACCTGGCGTGGTACGACGGGAAGGTCATCATCGCGATGGCCGGCATCCACCAGCTGTGGTGGTTCGACCCGGTGAAGCGGACCGCCGGCACGTACGCCGGCACGACCGTCGAGGCGCTCAAGGACGGCCCGCTGCACGAGGTCTGGATGGCCCAGCCGTCCGGCCTGTCCGCCTCCCCCGACGGCCGCCGGCTGTGGATCGCCGACAGCGAGTCGTCCGCGGTCCGGTGGATCGAGGACGACGAGATGCACACCGCCACCGGCCAGGGCCTGTTCGATTTCGGCCACGTCGACGGCCCGGCTTCCCAGGCGCTGCTCCAGCACCCGCTGGGCGTGCTGGCCCTGGCGGACGGCAGCGTCCTGGTGGCCGACACGTACAACGGCGCCGTGCGCCGCATCGCCGACGCCCAGGTGACGACGGTCCTCGACGGCCTGCAGGAGCCGAGCGACCTCGTGCAGACCCAGGACGGCGACATCGTGGTGGTCGAGTCCGGCGCCCACCGCCTGGTCCGCCTGGCCGCCGGCACCCTGTCTGCTCTTGGTATTGATGTCAACGGCGTGCGCCACCGCACCGAGCGCCCGCCGACCCTGCTCTCGCCCGGCCCGGTCGAGCTGGACCTCATCTTCGAGCCGGCCCCCGGCCAGAAGCTCGACGAGTCGTTCGGCCCGTCGACCCGCCTGGAGGTGTCCGCCTCCCCGCCGGAGCTGCTCGTCGAGGGCGCCGGCGTGACGACCGACCTGCGCCGCCGGCTGGTCCTGTCCGGGGACGTCCCCGAGGGCGTACTGCAGGTCGTGGCCCAGGCCGCCACCTGCGACATCGACGCCGAGTACCCCGCCTGCCACCTGACCAGGCAGGACTGGGGCGTCCCGATCCACGTGTCAGCGGACGGCGCCGCCCGCCTGCCGCTGATCCTGCGGGGGATGGACACGTAGCGCAACCGCGGTCTCCACGCTGCGGTCATGATCGAGCGGCTTGGAGATCGCGGGTTTGGTGGCATTGGTTACGGTGGAATAGAACAGCGTGGCACCGCCGCCGAGGTCCGTGCCTCTGCGCCTGTCAGCTTCTCCGCCCGTCAGCCTCTCTGCCTCTCCACTACACGAACGGCTCGACCGTCACTCCGGCCGCCAGCAGCGCGGCCCGTACCTCGCGGGCCATGTCGACCGCGCCGGGCGTGTCGCCGTGGACACACAGCGACTCGATCGGCATCGGGATGACGGTCCCGTCGATCGCCTCGACCACGCCCTCGACCGCCATGCGGACGGCCCGGGCGGTGACTGCGGCAACGTCGGTGACGAGCGCGCCGGCCGAGCCGCGGGGGACCAGGCGGCCGTCGGGGAGGTACCCGCGGTCGGCGAAGCCCTCGGCCACGACCCGGAGGCCGGCCTCGGCCGCCAGCCGGGCCAGCACCGAGCCGGGCTGGCAGAGCACCGGCAGCCCGGCGCCTTGCCGCTCGACGGCTCGGCGCTCTTCGAGGTGACGCTCCTCGGGGCGGCGAGCTTCGGGGCGGCGCTCGTCGGCTTGGTGTTGGTCGGTGGTGGCCGGGGTCGGGTGTTCGCTGGGGGCGGACGCTTCGGGGCCGCCCGTGGTCGATGCCGGCGGTAGGTTGATGGGCGAGGCAGCCGGCCGCCCGCCGGCGAGAGGCGTCGGAAGGCCGCTGGCGGCGCAGGCGGCGGCGACCACCGCGGCGGCGTGGGCGGGGTCGACGGCGGCGGTGTTGTACAGGGCACCGTGGGGCTTGAGGTAGGCGACCGGGGCGAAGGCGGCCAGCGCGCCGATCTGGTAGCGCAGTTCGTCGGCCAGCTCGTCCGGGGCGACGTCGATGCGGCGGCGGCCGAAGCCGGCCAGGTCGCGGTAGCTGACCTGGGCGCCCACGCGCACGCCCAGGGCGGCGGCCCGGTCGCTCACGCGGCGCATGGTCGTTGGGTCGCCGGCGTGGAAGCCGCAGGCCACGTTCGCGCTGGTCACGATGGACAGCAGGGCGTCGTCGTCGCCGAGGCGCCACACGCCGAAGCCCTCGCCTAGGTCACTGTTGAGGTCTACCACGGAATCGGACAATAGCCGCTTGGCCTGCCCGCCCGGCCGAGACTGCGATGAGCCGCGGGCCGTGGCCGACGAGCCATGGCCTGCCGAGATTCCGGCCTTTAGGGACAAATCGCCGCACGGACAGCGGGAGCACCACCTCCGACAGTCCCGGCCGCGCGGTACGGCGGGGACGGGGACATCACCCCGAAAAGGCACGTGAACTGCACGAAACGGACGAGCGTCCGGCGGGACGCGGAGCCGCGGGTGTGGGACCAGCAGCCGAATAGCCGCCACCGTGAATTAAGCGTGAAATCGCACGATATCGCCGGGGCGGGCCTGGGCGATCTGGGACAGGTCAGCCGCGGCGACCACGGCGATGACGGGGTAGCCGCCCGTCGTCGGGTGATCGGCCAGGAAAATCAAGGGCTGGCCATCGGCGGGGACCTGGATCGCGCCCAGCACGATCCCCTCGCTCGGCAGCTCGGCGGCGTCCGAGCGGCTCAACCCGGGCCCCGACAGCCGCGCCCCCACGCGGTTGCTCTCGCTCGTGATGCGGTACTCCGCCGAGGTCAACACCCTGGCATCGGCGAACCAATCGGCGCGCGGGCCCCAGGAGATGCGCAGCGAGAGGGGGCCACCGAGGGCAGGGCGCGGGGCGAGGTCGACGGCGGGCGGCGGCGAGGAGGTCGGGCCCACCGGCAGCCGGTCGCCAGAGCGCACCACGGGCGGCCCGAGCAGGGACAACACGTCCGTCGAGCGACTGGACAGGACCGCCCGCGGCGTCAGGCCACCGGCGACGGCCAGGTACGGCCGCAAGCCCGACACCGCCCGCCCCACCTCGATCCGGTCGCCGGCCCGCACCGGCACGGGGGCGTTGAGCGGGGCCGGCCGGCCGCCCACCCGCAGCGGGGCCGCGGCACCGGTCAGGGCGATCGTGCCGGGGTGGGTGGCGACCGCGACGAACGGGCCGAGCGTGATCTCGAGGCCGGCGGCGGGGGCCGGGTTGCCGACCAGGCGGTTGCCCAGGAGCAGCGCGGGACGGTCGAGCGCCCCCGAGCGGGGCACGCCCAGGTGCGCGTAGCCGGGCCGGCCCAGGTCCTGCACGGTGGTCAGCGGGCCGGCGACCTCGATCCGCAGTTCGGCGGGGGTCACGCTGCGCGGAACCGGACGGTGCGGCCGGGGGTGAGCAGGGCGGGCGGCTCGCGATCGACCGAGAACAGTTCGGCCGAGCTGTGGCCGACGATGCGCCAGCCGCCCGGGGACGGGGTGGGGTAGATGCCGGCGAACTCGGCGGCCAGGGCGACCGAGCCGGCCGGGACGCGGGTGCGCGGGGTCGGCAGGCGTGGCACGTTCCAGGGCAGGCCGCTCAGGTAGGCGAAGCCCGGCGCGAAGCCGCAGAACGCGACGGTCAGGTCGGTGCGGGTCAGCACGTCGATGACCGCGTCGGGGGTCAGGCCGGTGTGGGTGGCGACGAACGGCAGGTCGGCGCCGTCGAAGTGGACGTCGACGACGATGGGGGGCTCTTGCGGTACCGCGGCAGTGTCGATCTTCCAGTCGCGCAGGCGGGCGGCCAGGGCGGCGGGATCGGGGACCCCGTCCAGCAGGACCGTGCGCGCGCCGGGGACGATGTCCATCACGGGCAGCCGGCCGGCGGCTCGCTCGGCGTCGAGTGCGGCGAACCAGTCCAGCGGGGTGTCGACCTCCAGTAGGAGCGCGTCGGCGCCGACGGGGCGAAGCTGCACTCTCGTCACGATAGACGCACCGGCGATACTTGCCAGTAACCTACGGTACCGTAACCTGGAGGACGTGACCGTGAAGACCGAAACCCGGCTGCGCCCGGTTGACCTCGGCAAGCCGCGCATGCGCGGGTGGCTGCACGCTTACGCGGCCGGGGTGGCCGTCGTCTGCGGGATCGTGCTGTGCTCGCTCGCGGCCACGCGGCCGGGGTGGGGACCCTTCATCAGCTGCGCGGTGTACAGCCTCACGGTCGTCGCGCTCTTCGGCACCAGCGCGCTGTACCACCGGCGGGTGTGGTCGGAGAAGTGGTACAAGATCATGCGACGGCTCGACCACTCCATGATCTTCGTTTTCATCGCCGGCACCTACACGCCGTTCAGTGTGCTGCTGCTCAGCGGCAACACCCGGGTGGCGATCCTGGCCACGGTCTGGGGTGGTGCGCTGCTCGGGGTGGGCATGAAGCTCGGAGTGGCTTTGAGCAAACGGCGGTGGCTGTCCGCCCCGCTGTACGTCGCGCTGGGCTGGGTCGCGGTCGCCGTGCTGCCCGACATCCTGCACTCGGGCGGCGTGACGGCGCTGGTGCTCACGCTGGCCGGCGGGGCGTTCTACACCGTCGGCGCCGTTTTCTACGCCCTTCGCCGGCCCAACCCGTGGCCGAAGGTCTTCGGCCACCACGAGTTCTTCCACGCGTGCACCCTGGTGGCGGCGATCTGTCACCACATCGCGATCTATTTCGCCCTGTACGCCCACTAAAGGCCGCGGGGGGCTCAGTAGCGGCGCGTCCGGCGCTCCTCCACGACCTCGTCGGTGGTCGGGGGGATCGCGGTGTTGCCGGCCGGCGGCGGGGCAACCACGACGGTGCGGCGGCGCGAGTTCCAGAAGTACAGGGTGAGGACCAGGCCGACGAGCCCGGCGAGCTGGAGGATCCAGCCGATCGTGTCGAGGTTGAACGGCCCGACGTCCGTGTCGTCGAGGCCGAACGTCATGATCGCGCCGACGACGATCAGGAGAATACTTCCGCCGATACCCATCGAAGGCCTCCCGAGGCGTCTGTGGGGTAACTGTCTGTGGGTGGGTTACCCGCGCGGGACTTTCTTCAATCGGGCACGCTTGTCTCCATGACCGTGCGCACGCTCATCCTGCTCCGGCACGCCAAGGCGGCCGACCCGGACGACTACGCCACCGACATCGAGCGGCCTCTCACCGCGCGCGGGCACCGCGACGCCGCCGCGGCCGGGGTCTGGCTGCGCAAGGCCGGCCTGCGACCCGACGCCGCGCTGTGCTCCACCGCGGTCCGCACCCGGGAGACGCTGGACGAGCTCGACCTCCGGGACGTCCCGGTGGTCTACGAGCACCGCATCTACGTCGGCCCGGCGCTGGACACCCTGGAGCTGGTGCAGCAGGTGGACGCGAGCGTGCAGACGCTGCTGCTGGTCGGCCACAATCCCACGCTTTCGGACCTGTCCGACTCCCTGGCCCCGCGGGCACTCGACGGCGGCCTGGCCACGTCGGGCCTCGCGGTCCACCGGTTCGAGGGCACCTGGATGGACCTCGAGACCGCCCCCCTCACGGCCCAGCACACCGCCCGGGGCTGAGCGCAAAGGGGGAGGGCACCATTGCCCTCCCCCTCAGCTCGGCGCAAGGCCCTAGAAGGCGGCCTCGTCCAGCTCCATGGCGTCCAGGTTCGTCGACTCGATCACGCGGCGGTCGGCGCCGACCCGCGGCAGCACCTCGTGGGCGAAGAACTTCGCCGCCGCCACCTTGCCCTCGTAGAAGGCCCTGTCCGCGGGCGACACCTCGCCGGCGAGGGCCTTGAGCGCGACCTCGGCCTGCCGCTGCAGCAGCCACCCGACCAGGATGTCGCCCAGCGCCAGCAGGAAGCGCCGCGAGTTCAGGCCGACCTTGTAGACGGCCTGCGCGTCGCCGGCCTGGGCCTCGCCGAGCCAGCCGGTGAAGATGCCCAGCATCTGCTGCACCTCGGCGAGGGCCTTGCCCAGCGCCACCCGCTCGACCTTGAGCTGCCCGTTGCCGCCCTCGGCCTCCAGGAACGCCTGGACTTCGGCGGCCACGGTGAGCAGCGCCTTGCCCTGGTCCTTGACGATCTTGCGGAAGACGAGGTCGAGGCTCTGGATCGCGGTCGTGCCCTCGTACAGCGTGTCGATCTTCGAGTCGCGCACGTACTGCTCGATCGGGTAGTCCTGCAGGAAGCCGGACCCGCCGAAGGTCTGCAGCGACTCGTGGCCGAGCAGCTCGTACGCGCGCTCGGAGCCGACGCCCTTGACCAGGGGCAGCAGGAGGTCGTTCACCCGCTTGGCGATCTTGGCGGCCCGCTCGTCGCCCGCCGCCTCGGCCAGGGCCACCTTGTCCTGCCACGACGCCGTGTAGCAGACGAGGGCGCGCAGGCCCTCGGCGTACGACTTCTGCAGCAACAGCGAGCGGCGCACGTCGGGGTGGTTGATGATCGTCACCCGCGGCGCGGCCTTGTCTGTGGCGGCCAGGTCGGCGCCCTGCACCCGGCTCTTGGCGTAGTCGAGCGCGTTGAGGTAGCCGGTGGACAGCGTCGCGATGGCCTTCGTGCCGACCATCATGCGGGCGTACTCGATGATGAGGAACATCTGCCGGATGCCCTCGTGGACGTCGCCGAGCAGCCAGCCCTTGGCCGGCACGCCGTGCCCGCCGAAGGTGACCTCGCACGTCGTGGACACCTTGAGGCCCATCTTGTGCTCGACGTTGGTCACGAAGACGCCGTTGCGGTCCTTGAGCTCGCCGGTGTCGGCGTCGAAGTGGAACTTCGGCACGACGAAGAGCGAGAGGCCCTTGGTGCCCGGGCCGCCGACGCCGGGCGTGTCGACCGGGCGGGCCAGCACGTAGTGGACGATGTTCTCGGTCAGGTCGTGCTCGCCGCTGGTGATGAAGCGCTTGACGCCCTCGATGTGCCAGGACCCGTCGGCCTGCGGGATCGCCTTGGTGCGGCCCGCGCCGACGTCGGAGCCGGCGTCCGGCTCGGTCAGGACCATCGTGGAGCCCCACTGCTTCTCGACGAAGAGCTTGGCCCACCGCTTCTGCTCGTCGGTGCCCTCGATGCGCAGCGTGTTGGCGAACGAGGGGCCGGAGGCGTACATCCAGATCGGCGCGTTGGAGCCCAGCACCAGCTCGGCGATGGACCACCACAGGGCGCGCGGGGCCGCGGTGCCGTCGAGCTCGGCCGGCAGGTCCAGGCGCCAGAACTCGGCGTTCATGAACGTGCGGTACGACTGGTGGAACGCCTCGGGCATCCGCACCGAGTGCGTGGCCGGGTCGAAGACGGGCGGGTTGCGGTCGCCGTCGGTGTAGCTGGCCGCGAGGTCCTCGCGGGCCAGCCGGTCGACCTCGCCCAGGATGCTGCGGGCGGTGTCGACGTCGATGTCACCGTATGGGCCCTGACCCAGTACCTGGTCGACTCCGAAGACCTCGAAGAGGTTGAACTCGAGGTCCCGCAGATTGCTCTTGTAATGGGTCATCGCGGAGGGGCCCCCGTCTCTGGTCGCTGCTGATCCGGTGTCGAGCATGGCCGACGTGGGTTACCAGTCGGTAACAGACATCTTATTACCGGCTAGTAACGTCAACAAGCGGCCCAGGCGAGTGAACCAGGACACAGGGGTGTCCGATGGGTGCCGAAATGTTGCGATTGAGGAGCGGACACGCCGTCACCGCCGGGTGACGTGGTCGTTGAGCGGTTACTCGCAGTCAGAAGGAGGGCCGCGCGATGATCGTCCGTTTCATGGGCTCGCTCTTCGCCCCCAAGTACCCGCGCTTCTACACGGGTCGCCACCGCGCCCCGATGCGCCGACTCGTCCCGCGGCAGAGACCCCTCGAAGCCGCATAACCTTATAGGACCAAATGTCCGCTTCAGTTACAGGCCGTTGCTCCCGTCGGCGAACGGTCGGCCCAGGGGCCTCCCTGCCAGCTCCGCTGTGGCAAGACCGCACCAAGCCGATCAGGACGACGTGACGCCGGCCCCGCCGATCTCCCAGCTGGGCACCGACGGAGCCGGCTTCACGCCCTGATACTCCACGAGCACCAGCGCGATGTCGTCGTCCAGGCGCCCGCGCACCCACTCCAGCAGCGCGCTCTCCAGTGACTTGAGCCCGTCGGCCACCGTGCCGTGCCCGAGCAGCCGCTGCGCCCGCTCCTCCGTCGGGAAGAACTGCCCGTCCCGGCGCGCCTCGGCCAGCCCGTCGGTGAAGAACAGCAGGCGGTCCCCGGGCTCCAGCCGCTCCACCCGCGGCTTGACCACCGGCATGAAGCCCAGCGGCGGCGCGTTGGACGGCGGGTCGAGCGGCACCACCTTCCCGCGCCGCAGCAGCAGCGGCGCCGGGTGCCCGCAGTTGACGATCGTCAGCGTCCCGCCGCGCTCCTCGACCAGCGCCGCCGTCACGAAGTCCTCGTCGCCCAGCGACCGGGCCACCGCGCGGTCCAGGTCGGCCACGATCGCGCGCAGGTCGGCCCGCTCGAAGGCGACATGGCGGTACGACCCCAGGACGATGCTGGCCAGGCGGACCGCATCCAGCCCCTTGCCCCGCACGTCACCGATGATCATGCGTACCCCGTACGGGGTGTCCAGCGCCTCGTAGAGGTCGCCGCCGATGTCCGCGGCGGCGCTGGCCGAGATGTAGCGGGCCGCGACCGTAAGCGGCCCGACCTGCGGGCCGAGCGGGCGCAGCACCGCGCCCTGGGCCACCGAGGCGAGGCGGGACAGCTCGGCGTACCGCGCGATCTGCCGCTGCCGGATCGCGCCCACGGCGGAGGCGATCCCGCTGGCCACGATCACGCCGCCCAGGTTCAGCATCAGCACGAGCAGCCGGTCGCGGCTGTGCATGAGCTCGATCGAGCAGAAGAGGAAGGCCAGCACCGTGGAGGCGCTGCCGACCGCGAGCACCTCGGGCCAGGACGCGAACGCGGCGGCCAGGAAGGGCGCCGCGGCCAGCAGACCGACGTAGTCGGCCCGCACGCCGTCGGCGACCTCGGCCACGAGCACGAGGGCGAGCAGCACGAAGGCCGCGCCGACTCCGGCGCGGGCCTCGGGAAGCAGCTGACGTTTCATAGGTCCGGCCAACAGCATGCCACCTACTGACGCCCGGACCGCTCCATCAAACGGCCGGGAGTGCCTTACTGGAGGACTTCATACCTCGCCGTGATGACACCGGCGCCGAGCGAGGCGATCTTCTGGAACGCCGCCCGGGACAGGTCGATGCAGCGCCCGGACACGTACGGTCCCCGGTCGTTGATCGTGACGACCACCTGACTGCCGTTGGCCAGGTTGGTGACCCGCACCTGCGTGCCGAACTTCCACTCCTTGTTCGCGGCGGTCATCGCGTTCGGGTTGAACGGCTCGCCGCTGGCCGTGTTCTGGCCGTCGGAGTAGTACGAAACCTTGCATGTGCCACTCGTCGAGACGCCCGCCGGGGTCGGCGTGGCGGTCTTCGTGGGCGTTGGCTTGGGCTTGGAGCTCGTCGGTGCGGCCGACGGCGGGGCCGTGACCTGCGCCGATGCGAGGGCCTCGACCGCCGGCGCCTCGGAGGAGGGGCTCGGGCGGGAGCCGCGGTCGGCGCGCTCCTGCGGGCTGCGCGACGCGTCGGAGACCGCCGAGGCGGCGGGCTTCGCGTCGGCGCCGAGATTGACGGTGGCCACCGCGCCGCCCACCAGGACGATCGCGGCACCGAGGCCGGCGATCAACGGGACGAGGTGACGGGGACGCGCGACGGAATGTCGGCCGGACAACGTCAGCACCCTTCGTCGACAGCAAGGCCGTGACCGACGGTATCGGCCGGTCCCGCACAGCCGTCAAACACAAGCGCGGCTCATGTCCCGATTTGCCCGCATAGGTCCGGCCGAACGGCTGATGCACCAAGGAGCCGTTCGGCCGAGCCCGCGAGGGTCAGGCGATCGCGGCCTTGACCGCGGCCACCGCACCGTCCGCGGCGACCTCTTCCTTCGTGCCGGTCTTGCGGTCGCGGATCTCCACCACGCCGTCGGCCAGCCGCTTGCCCACCACCACGATGGTCGGCACGCCGATCAGCTCGGAGTCGTTGAACTTCACGCCCGGCGAGACGTCCTTGCGGTCGTCCAGCAGCACGGTCAGGCCGGCGGCCTCGAGGTCGGCGGCGAGCCGCTCGGCGCCGTCGCGGATCTCCTCGGTCTTGCCGGCCGCCACCACGTGCACGTCGGCCGGGGCCAGCTCGCGGGGCCAGCACAGGCCGCGCTCGTCGGCGGTCTGCTCGGCGACGACGGCGACCGCGCGGGTCACGCCGACGCCGTAGGAGCCCATGGTGACGACCTGGGCCTTGCCGTTCTGGTCGAGCACCGACAGGCCCAGCGCCTTCGCATACTTGCGGCCGAGCTGGAAGATGTGCCCGATCTCGATGCCGCGGGCCTGCTCGAGCCGGCCGCCGTCGACGGGGCAGACGTCGCCGTCCTGGATGCGGACCGCCTCGATCGTGCCGTCGGCGGTGAAGTCGCGGCCGGCGACGAGGTGCACCACGTGCTTGCCGGGCTCGTCGGCCCCGGTGATCCAGGCGGTGCCGTCGACGACGCGGGGGTCGACGAGGTACCGGATCCCGGAACTGTTCTTCTCCCCCAGCACGCCGGGGCCGATGTAGCCCTTGACCAGCGCGGGGTGCTGCGCGAACTCGGCCTCGGTCATCGGGGCCACCTCGGCCGGGGCCACGTTGGCCTCCACCCGGCGCAGGTCGACCTCGCGGTCGCCGGGCACGCCGATCGCGAGCGGCTCGCGCTTGCCGTCGGGCAGGGTCAGCATGAGCATGACGTTCTTGAGCGTGTCGCCGGCCGCCCAGTCGCCCTCGGCCTTGCGCAGGTCGTCGCGGGCGTTGAACAGGCCGACGAGGGTCTCGATGGTCGGCGTGTCCGGCGTGTCGACGACCTGGGCGGCGGGCAGCCCGTCGAAGGACCGCGCGGCCGGCGCGGGCGTGGTGACCGCCTCGACGTTGGCCGCGTAGTCGCCGTTGGCGCAGCGCACGAACGTGTCCTCGCCGATGTCGCACAGCGCGAGGAACTCCTCCGAGGCGCTGCCGCCCATCGCGCCGCTCATCGCCGAGCAGATCACGTAGTCCAGGCCCAGCCGGTCGAAGATGTTGATGTAGGCCGCGCGGTGGCGGGCGTAGGCGGCGTCCAGGCCGTCGTCGTCGACGTCGAAGGAGTAGGAGTCCTTCATGACGAACTCGCGCCCGCGCAGGATGCCGGCCCGCGGACGGGCCTCGTCGCGGAACTTCGACTGGATCTGGTACAGCGTGAGGGGCAGGTCCTTGTACGAGGAGCACATGTCCTTCACGGCGAGCGTGAACATCTCCTCGTGGGTGGGGCCGAGCAGGTAGTCGCCCTGGCGGCGGTCCTTGAGGCGGAAGAGGTTGGCGCCGTACTCCGTCCAGCGCCCCGTCGCCTCGTAGGGCTCCCGCGGCAGCAGGGCGGGGAACGTGAGCTCCTGCCCGCCGATCGCGTCCATCTCCTCGCGGATCACGCGCTCGATGTTGCGCAGCACGCGCAGGCCCATCGGCAGCATGGTGAAGATGCCCGGCGCCACGCGGCGCACGTATCCGGCGCGCACGAGCAGCCGATGGCTGGTCACCTCGGCGTCGGCGGGATCCTCGCGCAGCGTCCGGAGGAACAGCGAGGACATCTTCAGGACCATTGCGTCCACCTTCTCAAGGCCGTTTCCGTCAGGTTGGACGATACCGAACGGACCGTTTTGTGGTCTCGGGGGTTTCCGCCCGGTACACCATTCCTGTTCGGTCCGTCATCTTCCGTGTGCGGTCCGTCATCGCACTGCGGCCGCACCCGGTTTCCACCCGTCGCACGGGCACCCCCGGCCGATGTCGGGGCCATGCGCCGCACCCTCGCCGTCGTCCTGGTCTTCGTCGCCGTGCTCGCCTCGGCGGTACCCGCACGGGCCGCCACCCCCGCATGGTGGCACCCCGCCATCGGTCTGAGCTGGCAGATCCAGTTCAGCGGCAAGCTCGACACCACGGTGGCCGCCCAGGTCTACGACATCGACGGCGCCGACTCGACCAAGGCGCAGGTCGCCGCCCTGCACAAGGCCGGCCGGATGGTCGTCTGCTACGTGGACGCCGGCTCGTACGAGGACTGGCGGTCCGACGCCGCGAAGTTCCCGGCCGAGGTGCGCGGCAAGGCGCTGGACGGCTGGGCCGGCGAGCGGTGGCTGGACGTGCGCCGCTGGGACGCGCTGGGCCCGATCCTCGCCGCCCGCTTCGCCGACTGCCGGGCCAAGGGCTTCGACGCGGTCGACCCGGACAACATGGACGGCTACGCCAACGACTCGGGCTTCCCGCTCACCGCCGCCGACCAGCTGGCCTTCAACCAGCGGGTGGCCGCCCTGGCGCACGCCCAGGGCCTGGCCGTCGGCCTGAAGAACGACCTCGCGCAGGTCTCGGCGCTGCAGCCGTACTTCGACTTCGCCGTCAACGAGCAGTGCATGAAGTACCGGGAATGCGGCCTTCTGGCTCCTTTCACGAGCGCGCAGAAGCCCGTCTTCCACGTGGAGTACGGCGCAGCCCAGTGCCCGACCCCCACCGGGCTGCGCTTCTCCAACGTGCGCAAGCGCATGGCCCTGGACGCCTACCGCGCGGCGTGCTGACCGCGGCCGTCCCGTCGCTGGCCCGGCTCCCCTAGACTCCAGCGCGTGATCCTCAGGCGACACGTGCTGGTCAGGGCCCTCGACCCGCTGGTGATGCTGGGCTACGTCCTCGGCGCCGTGTATGTCCTGCAGCATCTGTGGGCCGACCCCAACGGCCGCTACCTGGCACTGAACTTCCAGGACCACTTCACCTTCGAGTGGTTCCTGACCCACGCCACCGAGCTGTTCACGCACGGCCGCTCGCCGTTCTTCTCCGACGACGTGAACTACCCGATGGGCGTCAACCTGATGGCCAACACGTCGATCCTGACGGTGGCCCTGCCGCTGACCCCCGTCACCCTCTGGCTCGGCGTGGGCGTCACGTTCGCGATCATCTCGACGCTGGCCATCGCCGGCACCGCCGCCGGCTGGTACTGGGTGCTGAGCCGCGAGTTCGGCCGCTCCCGCATCGCCGCGGGCGTGGCCGGCGCGTTCCTCGGCTTCGCCCCGGCGATCGTCTCGCAGGCCGCGGGCCACCCCAACATCGCCGGCCAGGCCCTCATCCCGCTCATCGTCGCGGCGGTACTGCGGCTCCGTCACCCGGGCCGGGTCTGGCGCCGCGGCCTGTGGCTGGCCGCCCTGGTCGTGCTGCAGGCCGGCATCAACGAGGAGATGCTGTTCTTCACGGCGCTCGGGCTGGCCGTGTTCCTGCTCGCCTACATCCCGCCGCGCCAGCTGCCGTCGCTCGCCCGGGCCGCGTGGCCGAAGCTGGGCGTCGCCGTCCTCGCCGCCCTCGCGGTGCTGGCCTATCCGCTGTACTTCCAGTTCTGGGGGCCGCAGACGTACCGCGGCCTCGACAACGGCGTGCGCGCGATCAACCTCGACATCCTGTCGTACTTCAACTTCGGCCGTTACTCGCTCGCCGGCGACGTCGCCGAGGCCGCCCGCCTCAACCGCGACGGCGCCTCGGAGGAGAACAGCTTCTTCGGCCTGCCGCTCATCATCCTGCTGCTGGCCGGCTCCGTGGCCCTGTGGCGCAGCCGGCTCTCCCGCGCCCTGTTCGTCACCGGCTTCGTCTTCATGATCTGCTCGTTCGGCGACGTGCTGCGCTACAACGGCATCGACTACCACGACGCCCACGGCCCGTGGCACTGGATCGCCACCCTCCCCCTGTTCGACTCGATCGTGCCGACCCGCCTGGGCCTGATCGTCACCGTCGCCGTCGGCGTGGAGGTCGCCCTGCTCATCGACGTCCTGGTGGTGGAGCGCCTGCGCCTGGCCTTCGTCATCGAGGAGTTCGAGGAGCTGGAGGACTTCTCCGACATCGCGGAGCTGGACGACGTCTCGGACCACGACCACGTCCCCGCGCTGGTCGGCTCCGGCCCGGCCGCGGCGTCCGTCTTCCACACCCCGGCTGCCCCGTCGCCGATCTCCCCCGCCCCGCCGCCGACCCTGCCGAGCGGCCCTCCGATCTCCGCCCTGGTGTGGGCCCTGGCGCTGGTCATCGCCCTGGTCCCGCTCATACCGCTGCCCCAGCCGGCCGCCGACCGCCCCGCCCTGCCCGCCATCTTCGCCGACGGCAACTGGCGCAAGGACCTGCCGCCCGACCCGGTGGTCGTCACCCTGCCCAGCGGCTGGAACGAGAACTTCAACATCATGCGCTGGTCGACGGACACCCGTTTCGAGGTGAAGTTCGTCGCCGGCTACTTCCTGGGCCCCAACGACACCGACCCGACCGACAAGAACGCCCACTTCGGCCCCGGCTGGCGCAACACCACGAGCTACTTCCTGTGGGTCCGCACCCTGCTGACGTCCCCGGACGTCACCCCGGCCCAGCGTGAGGACATGCGCGAGGACCTGAAGTTCTGGAAGGCCACGACGATCGTCTTCCCGGTCGGCTGGCGCGACGAGCGGGTCATCCGCCAGACCATCGACAAGCTGGTCGCCCCGGAGGTGGCCCCGGGCCGAATCGTCGACGGCGTCTGGCTCTGGGACGTCCGCCCGATCACCGCCGGCTGATCCGCGGGTTATCTCTTCCGGTCACTTCCCCGTCCGCGCGACAGTGCCCGCACGTCACGCTGGGCGCCGTGGGCGGCGTACCAGAGCGTGCCGAACGCGAAGAGGGTGCCGGCGGTCAGCCAGGAGGTGGTGACCGACGACGGCTGCGCCGGCCAGGCCCAGACGCCGGCGACCCCGCCGATCTGACGCGGGGTTGCCGCGTAGACGGCGCAGACGTAGCCGAACACGGGCAGCCAGGCGAGCCGGGCGCCGAGCAGCACGGTGCCGAGCGCGACCAGCCCGACGCAGCCGAGGGTGTTGCGCAGCAGGGCGTACGCCCCGAAGACTTCCGGTGCCCGCAGCCCGGTCAGCGCCAGGAGCCCGCCGATCGCGGCCGCGGCGACCAGCAGGTGGCCGAGGCGCCACCGCCGCCACGGCAGGGCCATGCCGCGTTCCAGCTCGTCGTCCGCGCCGGCCAGCGTGGGGGCGAGCAGCACCGCGGCGATCAGCGGAGCGATCAGGACGACCGGGATCCGGGCCACCGGCCCGTCGAAGTACGGCCGGGTCGCGAGCCAGTTCCCACCGGTCCAGGCGAGGAGCGTGGCCAGCCCGAGGCCCGCCCCGAAGACCGGCCCGCCCCGGGCCTTCAGGTGCAGTTGCGCCAGGCGCGCGGCCGCCTGCGCGGTCGTGCGCCGGGGCCTGTGGCGCGCGCGGGATCGGCTCACAGCCGCTCCCCGAGTTCGATCAGGCGGTTGCCGTCGCAGGCCCGCGCGGCGGCGAGAAACTCGCCGAACCATGCCCGTTGCTGCTCCAGCGGTAATGCCCGAAGCCGGTCGGTCGGCTGCGGCTCGTCGAGCAGCCATTCCAGGGCGACCTTGCGAGCCCTGTTGGCCTTCTCGGAGTATGCGCCCTGCGCGCCGTCCTGCACGCCGTCGCAGTACGGGTCGGTCATCTGCCGGAAGCCGTCGCGCAGTTCGCCCACCGTCGCCAGGCCGCCGAACACCCGTGGTTGCTGGAGCAGATTCAGCCAGACGGTCTCGGTCTGTCCGAGGACCTCCCCGTCGGGCCGGATGGTGCTGTCCGCCGCCCGGGTCGCCGCGCCGGGTATCCCCGCCACCCGGGCCAGCAGCGGCTGGGTCGCTGCCGCAACGTCGTCGAGGAGGAATGCGTTGACGCGCGCCACGCAGACCTGTGGTCCGGCGGTGGTGCAGACCGGTTCGATGGCGCGCGGGTCGGTCGGGAGCCGGCCGACCCGCGGTCCGGCGACGATCGGCACCGCCGCGGCGGCGGCGAGCGCGACGGCGAGCGCCGCCACCCAGCGCAACCGTGCCGCGAGTGCCAGCAGGGCCGCGGTCAACGCGAGCAACCACGCCGCCTGCGCCAGGTGGAGATCGCCCGGGACCAACAGCTCGGCCCGCAGGCCGTCGCGGGCGGGGGAGAGCCAGGTGGCCCGGCTGGAGTCGACGTAGATGGCGGCGCCGAGCCCGGCGTAGGTGGCGACGCCGGCGATCGGAGCGACCGTCCGCAACGGGACGAGCCGCCCGACGAGAACCCCGAGCGCGGCGGCGGTCCAGAGGGCGAGCAGCCCGACCAGCAGCACCCACCACCAGTCGCGCCCCGCATACGTGGCGCGCGAACCGATCAGCGCCGCCGCGCCGGCGAGCGCGGCGACCACCCCTGCCGTGCCGGCAAGGGACACCGAGAGCCAGGAGACCAGCAGCGGTTGCCAGGCCGGGCGGGGCGTCGAGGCGAGCACCTCGCCCATCCCGCGGCGGCGCTCGCGGCCGGCCTGCCAGGCGCCGGCGGCGACCATCATCGCGCAGAGGATCAGCAGGCAGACCCGGAAGTAGCCGGCGAGCCCGGCCCACCGGCCCGCCCAGGCATCGGTGTGCACGCAGAGCATCCAGACCATGCCACCGGTGGCGGCCAGGGCCACGGCCGGCGCCGTACCCCGGAGCAGTTCCACCCGCAGCGGGCGCCTCATCGGGCCGCGCCGGCCCGCGCGCCGCGCAGCACCGCCGCGTAGCCTCGCTCGATCGCGGAGTCGCCGCTGTCGCCGTCCGCGCCCGCGCCGGCCAACGCCTGCGGCGTGCCGGCGAAGACCAGCCGTCCGCCGTCGATCAGGCTCACCCGGCTGCAGGCCGCGGTGACATCCTCGACCAGATGCGTGCTGACCAGGACGCAGGCGTCGACGCCCAACTCCCGCAGCAGGGCCCGGAACTCGACCCGCTGCTCGGGGTCGAGGCCGGCGGTCGGCTCGTCGAGCAGGATGAGACTCGGGTCGTTGACGATTGCCTGCGCGATGCCGGCCCGGCGCAGCATCCCGCCGGAGAGGTGCTTCATCCGGTCGTCGGCCCGGTCCAGCAGCCCGACCCGGACCAGCGCCCGGTCGACCGCGAGCGGGATCTGCTCCCGGGGCATCTCCCGCAGCCAGGCGAAGTACTCGACGAACTCGCGCACCGTGAAGCGCGGATAGAACCCGAACGTCTGCGGCAGGTAGCCCAACCGCCGGCGCACCCCGCGCAGCGCCGCCCGGTCCGAGATGTCCTGGCCCAGCAGCCGCACCCGGCCGCCGGCCGGCCGGGCCACCGTCGCCAGCACCCGCATCAGGGTCGTCTTGCCCGCGCCGTTCGGCCCGAGCAGCCCGTGCACACCCGCCGTGAGCGCCAGATCCAGGCCGTCGTGGACCACGCGCTTGCCGTAGCCGACCCGCAGGCCCTCCACGATCACGGTCGGCGGCCCGTCCACGTTCACCGTCATCGCCGTACCCCGATCTCCATCCGATCCCTCCGCCAGAACACCAACGCCGCGCCGAACGCCGTCACCGCCACCCACGCCGGACCGGCCTCCGGCGCCACCAGCCACGCCTTGCCGACCGGCGCCAGCACCGTCCCCGCCCACGCTCTGCCGACCGGCGCCAGCACCACCGCCGCCCAGCCCGCCGCCACCACCGCGGCCGCCCAACCGATCTCCAGCAGCGTGCCGAGCCCGAGCGTCAGCGCGGTCAGCGCGAGGCAGGGCAGCAGCCAGAGCACCGGTACGCCGATGCCGGAGACCTTGCCCGCCGCGAGCGCGACCGGCGCGGTCGCCGCGAGAACTGACAGGCACCGCCACAACACGATCCGCAATCCGGCGTACGGGGTCGCCGCCACCAGTTCATGCAGCGGGTCGGCCCGCAGCCCGTAGGAGGCGGCGATCCCGAGCACCGGCAGTGCCGGGGTCACGAGCAGCAGCCACGACCGGGCCTGCGCCGGACCGGCGGCCAGCGCCACCAACAGCCCGACCGTCGCCGCGACCGAGCCGAGCCAGCCGAGCCGCGCCGCCGGCCCCGCCCCGACCAGGACGGCGACCTGCCGCCAGCGGGAGCCGGACCGGACCTTGCCCTGTCGCGGCAGGTCCGCCCGCAGGCTCGCCCCGAACGCGGCGATCCGCTGTCCCATCTGCTCGTCGGGCACGAGGCGGGCGCGGCAGGACGGGCAGTGGTCCAGATGCGCCTCGACCGACCAGGCGTCGGCGTCACCGAGCCGGTTCTCGGCGTAGGCCTGCAGCACGAGCTCGTGGAGGTGATAGTCACCGGTGATCATGACAGTGCGGCCTTCAACTCTCGGCGGGCCCGCATCGCGCGGGTCTTGACGGTCCCCTCGGGCAGCCCGAGCATCAGGGCCGCCTCCCGGACGGTCAGGCCGTCCAGGACGGTCGCCTGGAGCACGGCCCGCAGCTCGGGCGACAGCCGGCGCAACGCCTGCTCCAGCCTGGCGTCGTAGGCCCCGGCCATCGCCTCCTCCTCCGCGGACGGCGACCAGGCCAGCTGCGTGTCATCGGGTGTGTCGACGGTCTGCGGGCGGACCCGGGCCCGCCGGATCGTGTCGACCAGGCGGCGGGCGGCGATCGACCACAGCCAGCCGACGACCTCGCCGTCACCCCGATAGCTGCCGGCGGCCCGCCAGACCGTAAGAAAGGTCTCCTGCAGCATCTCGTCGGCGAGCTCCGCGTCGCGGCAGCGGCGGCGCAGGCGCAGCGCCAGCCAGGGTGCGTTGCGGGCATAGAACGCTTCGAACGCCCGCCGGTCGCCCTTGCCGATGAGGCGCAGCAGTGCTCTGTCGTCCGCCTCCATCACAGAAGGTTAGGACGCACGCCCGAGCGAAATGGTTCTCGCCGGGGTTCGCGCGCTCCGCGAACAGGTCGCGGGCGGGGACCCTGTCCCCGCCCGCCCGTGCGCTGGTTGCGCGGCTACGCGTCGAAGCCCGCGAGGTAGCCGTATTCGATGTCCGGCAGCCGCACGCTGCCCAGGATCGCGCCGCCGGCGCTGAACACGGTCAGGAACGGGTCCACCGCGGTGCCGTTGCCCCGGTTCCGGTCGGCGATGAGCACCACCCGGCCGTCCGCGGTGAACGCCCCGGAGATCGGCGCGCTGCCCTCCTTGTCCTGCGCGTTGTCGAGCCTGGTCACCTGGCCGGTAGCGGTGTCCACGATGACGTACTGCTGCGGCGGTGAGCAGCCGCACGACGCGGAGTCGCTCACGATGGCCACCAGCAGGCGGGTCGACCCGTTCGCGGCTGCGACGACCTCATTGGGCTGCCAACCGGAGGGCCAGCTTGCCCTGACGGTGCGGGGGGCGCCGCTGCCGTCGAAAGCCACCAGGTGCTTCTTTCCCGAGCGCGACACCACGTACCCGGTCGCTCCGTCGACGGAGCCGAGGCCGCAGTCAAAGCCCTCGGTGGCGGTGCCGAGCGTCTTGCGTCCGGTGCCGTCGATGTTGACCGTCTCGAGCGTGGTGCCCTTGTCGCCGGACGCGACCGCTTGGAACAGCAGATGACGGGAGTCAGCCGCCCACGTGACTCTCGAGCACGAGAGCGTTCCAGTGGCGGCGACCACGGTCTTGACCTTGCTGCCGTCCAGGGCACTGATCTGCAGCTTGCCGTCGAGCACCCAGGCGATGTGCTGGTGGTCGGGTGACATTGTCATCGGCTCGGCCGGCGTCGGGCCCTTGACGGTCGTGATCTTCCGCCAGTCGCCGCCCGGCGCCCGGTGGAGGAGGTCGTCGGTGGTGTTGCCGACCCGGTAGAGGTACATGCCGGGCACGGGGTCGGTCGAGGCGGCGGTCGAGGCGGCGGTCGCGCCTTCGCTCGGGGTGGGCGACGCCGAAGCTGTCGCCGACGGCGAATTCGAAGCCGCCACCGAGGTGCCCGGCAACGGCGGGGAATTGTTCCCTCGCGGGTTGGCGGCATAAGCGGCCACCGGGATGGCGATGAGTACGGCGCCCAGGAGGCCGAGCATGCTGTAGCGGTTGCGGCGCTGGACGGCCACCGTGCGGCGTACCGCGGCGGTACCCGGAGCCTGTTCGGCGGTGCTGCGCTCGGCGGCGGCGAAGTCGTCGAAGGCGTTGTGGAGCAGGTGGTCGAACTGGTCGGTCATCGTGGTCTCCTCTTTCAGTTCTTTCAGTGCTGAAGGTGGCTGGCGAGGGCGGCGCGGCCACGGCTGAGCCAGCTCTTGACCGTGCCTTCGGCGACGTCCTCCTGCTGGGCGATCTCGGCCACCGACAGGTGCCCGAGATAGTGCAGGACGACGGCCTTGCGCAACTGCGGAGGGATCTTCGCGAGGGCGGCGACGAGCGCTACCCGGTCCGGCGACGGTCCGTCCGCGTGCTCCTCACGCTGCCGGCGCAGAAAGTTCATCGAGGTCTGCTGCCGGCGCAGCCTGCTGGTGGCCAGATTCCAGGCGACCCGGCGCACGAAGGCGTACGGGTCGTCGTAGCGACAGATCTTCTTCCACTTGCTGTACGCCCGGCAGAACGCCTCCTGGACCAGATCCTGCGCCTCGGCCCGGTCACCGAGGTAGGCGTAGATCTGTCCCCGGAGCACGTCGAACTTCGCGGCATAGAACTCGTCGAAGTCGTGAGCCGACGACTCAGCTCCGCTCCGGTAGGTGGCCGCGGCTGGGATTGTCACTGCGGTCACGCTGTCCTTCCTCCCTTGTCTTGCCGCCCCTGCGACGGCATGACGAACACGTGGAGGCCGGAGTCCAGGTTGCGAAGATCTTTTGCGCGATCCCCTGCTCGCTCTATTCGCCTTGCGGCGATGTCCCGGCGGTACTGGGCACCGCGCGTGGCTCAACGAGGAGACGCTCCGCGCGGTATGTCGGCTGCAAGCACTCTGGCAGGCCCGCATGGACGTCGGGCCGGTGCTCCACCCGAGCGCGCTCGCCGACCTCTTCGCCATGCTGGAGCGCTACCCCGACAGGCGGTTCGCCTTCTACGACGCCGACCCCGGCCGCCTCACCGCCCCGCGTGCCCGCTTCGCCGACTGGCGAAGCCAGTTGCTCGACGAAGCTTCTGAGCCTTCTCCGTAAGCGTTGGCTCGCTAGGACGGCTTCGCGTCGAGGCGGTTTCGCGGCGGATTACGACGGCGAGGGCCGACCCCCACCACGAAGGCCGACCCCGGATCGTGGGGTCTGGGGCTCGGGCCCCAGGAGAAATGGCGAGGACCCCCGGTCCACGCTTTCCGTGGACAGAGGGCCCCTAGGTCCGAGCGGGCGAAGGGAATCGAACCCTCACTGTCAGCTTGGGAACCGTACAGGTCGCCTTGACCGAGCGCGTGAACCTCCAGCTCACGTAGTTGCCGAGCGGCCTGGAGTGGCCAGACTTCGCCTGAGTTAATGGCCCGCTAATGGCCCGGTGCGTCTCGGGCCTTCGACAACTGTGCCCGCCATCCGTCGACGCGCTTCCGGAGCGCCGAAACCTCGGCAGGATCGACGCCGTACTCGGCGAAGTCCTCGTCATCGAATCGGATGATCGACCGCAGCATCTGTTCGAAGATTGCCCGGTCAAAGCCTGCGTCAAGCGCCTCGGCAAGCTGGCACAACTGTTCCAGCGTGTAACGCTCGCTCGCGATCGCGGCATCGATGTCGAGGAAGTCGCGCGCGGCGGCGCGGTTGTACAGAGCGTCCACCTTGCCGGCCAAGACGTCGTCGGCGTGCAGCACCGGGCCGATGTCCATCTGCACCGGCGGCTGTGAGCGCCAGTTGGCGACCAGCTCGACGCGGTGGTGCTCGCTTCGCTCTGCCGGGTCCGTGAGGTAGAGCCGGGCAAAGGTCTCCGTGCGGTGGTCGATCTCCACTTCGTAGCCGGCTGCCACGTAGGCGGCGATGACGACCTCGACCGCGGCGGGAAAGTTGGCCCGTCGTTGCCAGTCAGCGAAGAGATCGACGTCCTCACTCGGACGCTGGAGGATGCCGTGGGCGGCAACGGCGTGACCGCCAGCCAAGGCGAACCCGTGCGGTCCGCCGGCCCGTAGTCCGATCTCCGCGAGCCGTCGGTGCGTCGGCGCTTTGTCGTGCATCACTAGGCAGCGGGCCGCCGTGTGGTGGCGAGGTCGGGAAACTGGGCTTCCCAGAGCTGCCGGACCTGCGGTGGCAGCACGAGATCAGGCCAGAGTCTCTGCAGCGTCGGGGCGTCGAGCCACGTCTGGAGTTCCTCGACATGTGTGGCCTCGCGAAGCACTGTCTCGTACATGCTCGCCAACCGTCGCGGGTTACCGAGGTCGTAGACAGCCCGGCCCGACCAGTTCAACCGCCGGTCAAGTCTTGCCTCACCGGTGGTCGGCCCATGCAACTCGCCCAGGTCGGTCACGACGACGTAGGGACGCTGGTCCGCGTAGCGCGACCCAAGCGGCGCTTGGGCGCCGTCCATACTCATTCCCGCACCTCCATCGCCACGCGACTCACGTCAACGGTAGTCCACCGATGAGTCGCGACGAACCCCGCCGCGACGTCGCCACCCGAGGGCACCCGCAAGCGCGTCGAGACAGCTGACAGTCGAGTAATGGCACGCCAATGGCCCGCATCGGGTTTCGAGTGACCGGACATGCAAGAGGCCCTGGCTGGACTCACGTCCTGACCAGGACCTTCGCCGTGGAGCGGGTGAAGGGAATCGAACCCTCACTGTCAGCTTGGGAACCGGACAGGTCACCGCCGCCAACTCCGTGAACTAGCAGGTCACGCGAGCAGCGAGCGGCCTGGAGCGGCCAGCCTTCGCCTGGGCTAATGGCCCGCTAATGGCCCGGCGCGTCTCGGCCGCCGGCGCCATCGCGGTGCCGGTCACGTTCCCCGTGTTCGAGGGACACCGCGCGGTCCGGTGGCGGGTCGTCGGGCGCCGCACCGGCGGCGGGCCCGGCGTCAGCCGCGCCTACCTGCCGCCCACGGCGACATGACGAGTGGTTCGACGAGCCGGGCACCCTCCTCCGCGACCGGCTGCTCGCCCCGGCCCGCTGAGCCCGCAGCCGGTCGTGACCAGGCGCACAGGGTAACCGCTCCGGAACTCACGGGCCGCCCGGCGGGGGCCGCACCGCGTACGATCCTGGCCGTGACAGCTCCGTTGGCGGGGTCGGGGCATGCGATCGGTATCGACCTCGGGACTTCGAATACCGTGGCGATCCTCCGCTGGCCGGACGGCCGGACCCGGCCGCTGCTCGTGGACGGACGGCCCGTGCTGCCATCCGGGGTCTACGTGGACAGCACCGGCACCATCCACGCCGGCCGGGACGCCGAGCGGATGGCGCAGGTCGATCCGGGCGGATACGAGCCCAACCCCAAACAACGCATCGACGACGGTGCGGTGCTGCTGGCCGGGCGGGAGGTGCCGGTCGTGGACCTGCTCGCCGCGGTCCTGCGCGCGGTAGCCGGGGCGGCTGGCGAGGCGGTCGGGTTCCTGCCGCCGGCGGTGCTCACCTACCCGGCCGCGTGGGGCAGCCTGCGCCGGCAGACGCTGCAGGACGCGGCCACCCGGGCCGGCTGGCCGCAGGTCAGGCTGATGCCGGAGCCGGTCGCGGCGGCGCGGTACTTCACCGACGTCATGCGTCGGCCGGTTCCGTCGGGCGGGACCATCGCGGTGTTCGACTTCGGCGGCGGCACGCTCGACGTGGCGATGGTGCGCCGGGAGGCGACCGGGTTCACCGTCCTGGGCTGGGGCGGTGTGGAGGACCTGGGCGGACTGGACATCGACGCGGCGCTCGTCGCGTACCTCGGGCAGCAGCTCGAGCGCACCGAACCGGCGGTCTGGCTGCCGATCTCGCAGCCGACCACCGAACTCGACCGGCGGCACAGGCGGCAGTTCTGGGACGAGGTCCGGTCCGCCAAGGAGATGCTGTCCCGCGCGACCACGGCGTCGGTTGCGGTGCCCGGGGTGAGCGGCTCGTTGCACGTGACCCGCGACGAGCTCGAGACGCTGGCCCGGCCGCTGGTACGCCGCGGCGTGGCCGAACTGATCGCCACCGTCGAGCGCAGCCGGTTGACCCCGGCCGACCTGTCGGTGGTGTTCCTGGTCGGCGGAGCAAGCCGGATCCCGCTGGTCGCGCACACCCTGCACACCGAACTCGGGGTGGCGCCGACGATGCTGGAGCAGCCGGAGCTGCCGGTCGCGGAGGGTGCGCTCGCCGATCTGATCGCCCAGACCGCGCCGCAGCAACCGCGACCGCTCCGGCAGCCGCCCGCTCCGGCGCCGACCACGGGCATGTTCGATACCCGTACCGGCATCTCAACGTCGGGCGTGCCGCATCAGGTACCGCTGCAACGCCCACCGATGCCGGTCATGCCGGTGTCCGCCTATCCCGCGCCGGCGCCGGTCTCCGCTACGCCGGTGTCGCCGGTGTCGCCGCGGCCCGTGCCGGTCATGCCGCCGCCCGCGTTTCCTTATCAGCGCCCAATGCCAGTGCCGCCGCCACCACCGCGCCGGCGCAACGGCGGCAAGACGGCGCTGCGCGTCCTGCTGATCCTCACTCTCGTATTCGGATGCATGGGCGGCGCCGTCTACGGGCTCTGGCAGGTGATCAAGCCGAAGCCCACCTTCCAGACGCTGTCCCAGACGGCCTCGATCCAGGTCGAGGGCATGACCGAGACGGACTTCGCCACCGCGTTCCTCACCGAGAAGAAGGCCCACACGGTCACCCAGATCGGCCGCGCGGTCGACGTGGCGACCCTGGACTTGAGCACCTCGACCACCAAGCGCAAGAAGGTCGGCGACGCGGCCAAGTGGAGCCAGGCGCTGATGATCGGCGACTACATCGTGGCACTGGCCGAACCCGAGAACGGCAAGCGCCAACTCGTCGGCGTCAACAACATCGACGGCACCGAGTGGACGTCCGCCGTGGGCGCCGACGGCATCCTGATGGCCGGCGACGCCCACCCGTCGACCGGCAGTGCCCTACCCCTGCTGTGGCTGGACCGCAAGACCAATCAGATGTCGCGAATCTCCTCGGTCACCGGCAAGGTCGCCTCCGGCCTTGGCACCACAACGATCGGCCTCCCCACTGGCTGGCGGCTGCTCGGCCCCACCAACACCACCACGAACGTTGTCCTGGTGGCCGCCGGCGGCGCCGTCTGGGACATCGGCGCCAAGGAACCCAAGAAGGTCGCCGACATCCCCGACACCGCCCCGGTCGGCCGGGTCGGCTTCGACGGCCTCGTGTACGCCAACCAGCAGACCGAGTATCAGGTCAGCACCGTCACCGCCTCGAACAGCAACCCGCAGCCCGGCTTCCACGGCCCGGCCAACCGCTCCCCGGTCTGGATCGGCGGCTGCTCCAAGGGCAGCGACCTGTGCGTCATCGACCAGGTCGGCACCGACGAGTCCACCCGCGAGTTCGCCCGCTACCGCTCCGGCTCCACCGCCGAGCAGGTCTGGCGCGTCCCCGCCCCCGACGTAGACCTCCGCCGCCCCCTACAGTCCCTGGGCGGCGACTACAACGACCGCTACCTGATCGTCAACACCACCAAGGGCGGCACCGTCTACGACACCCGCGGCACCACCGTGGCCAGCCACGAGGGCGCCCTGGTCGGCATCGACACGAACCGCGCCTTCGTCTTCACCGGCACCCTGGGCACGAAACCCGCGCCGGTCACCCTCCACGGCCTGGACCTCGACAACAAACTCCGGACCAGCCTCGGCACCCCGACGATCCGTTCGGCCGGCTGCGGGTGGACCTCGACCAGCCTCATCTGCCCCGGCGCCAAGGACTACACCATCTGGAAGTACGCCAAGTAGCCCGGACCACCCACGGCTACCAGCTCGCGGTCCATCGGTACCAACCGCCGCCGAGCGATCGGAACCTGGGCCCTCGAACGACCCCGTGTTCGACTCCGCAGTCGGCCCGACCGGCAGGTACGCGAAGCGGCGTTCTCGAAGAGGTTTGCCGTGCCCTTCGTAGAAGACCGTGCCGCCAGGAACCCAGCCACGGCCAGCGACGCGATTCCGCTGGCCGCACGCCTCACCGATCTGCGTGGACCCGTCAGAGCGACCCACCAGTCCGCACCCACGGCACGCCGTCGCCCCACGCCGAGGCCCTGGACCCGGCCACGGGTGACCGTCACGAAGGATTGCGACGGCACCCAGACGCGCCAGGCGTCAGCCGGCAGGAAAGTGAAGGTGCTTGGTGCGTAGCAACCACGACCGCGAGCACCACAGATCGTGGGGTCTGGGGCTCGGGCCCCAGGAGAAAAGGCGAGGACCCCCGGTCCACGCTTTCCGTGGACAGAGGGCCCCTAGGTCCGAGCGGGTGAAGGGAATCGAACCCTCACTGTCAGCTTGGGAAGCTGATGTTCTGCCATTGAACTACACCCGCGAGCGACGCCTACTGTACCGAATCCACGGGCTTCGTGCACGGACCATTCTGGCGAGGTTTCGGGGGGAGTCGGGTTTTGGGCTTCCAGACGGTGTGGGTTGCGGTGGTCGGGGTGTCGTGGTGGACCAGGAGGGCGACGTCCACCGACAGCTCGTACAGCCGCCAGTCCACCCTCGGCGCGGCGCGCATCGTGGTGGCCAGGGTGCTCATCAGCTCCAGGTCGGAGACCGGGGTGGCGTGGCCCGAGAGGTAGGCCTCGTCGTCGGAGTCCTCGGGCGGGAAGCTGTGCAGGCAGTAGCGGCCGTCGCGGTCCAGGTCGTGGCGTTTCGGGGACGGCAGGACGAAGCAGAACAGGCCGGCGGGGGTGATGACCGGGGACACGGGGTGGATGCGCGGGCCGCCGTCCGGGCGGACCGTGGCCAGGTAGGCCAGGCCCGGACCGTACTGGCAGACGAGCTTGTGGATGGCCGCGGCCAGGTCCGGCTCGGCGGCCGCGAAGTCAGCCCAGGTTGCCATACAGTCGACGCTACTCGAACATGTGTACGAGGATTGCCAGATTTCCCGAAAGAGGCAAACTGAAGCGGTGAGCGGAGCGGAGGAGCTGATCGCCCTGCTGCGGCAGTTCAACGTCGAGGCCGATCGGTTCGTGGACGTGTTCGTGCGGGCGCACGGGCTGCATCGCACCGACATGAACGCCGTGGCGCATGTCTGGCGGGCGGCGGAGGAGCGTGAGCCGCTCACGGCCGGGGAGCTGGCTCGGCGGCTGTCCCTCTCGCCGGCGGCCACCACGGCGCTCCTGGCGCGACTCGAGCGGGCCGGGCACATCGAGCGCCGGCCCGACCCCGCCGACCGGAGACGGATCGTGCTGCACATGCGACCGTCGGCGCGGGAGCTGGCGCACGCGTTCTTCGCGCCGCTGGGGGTGCACCTGCGGGCGGCTTTTTCGCAGTACACCAGGGAAGAACTGGACATCGCGGCAAATGTGCTGCAAAAAGCTCTCCAAGCCACCACACAAGCTGCCGACGAGGCGGCACCGTTAACCTCAGAGGGTGCTGCTATCCGACCGTGACCTGTACAAGGAGCTCGAGGGCGGCCAGCTGCGCCTCGAGCCGTTCGATCAAGCGCTGGTGCAACCGTCCAGCATCGACGTGCGGCTCGATCGGTGGTTCCGGGTCTTCAACAACCACCTGTACACCCACATCGACCCCGCCATCCAGCAGGACGAGCTCACCTCGATGGTCGAGGTCGGCGACGGCGAGCCGTTCGTGCTGCATCCCGGCGAGTTTGTGCTCGCCTCCACGCTCGAGGTGATCACGCTCGGCGACCAGCTCGCCGGGCGGCTGGAGGGCAAGTCCAGCCTGGGGCGGCTCGGGCTGCTGACGCACTCCACGGCCGGCTTCATCGACCCGGGCTTCTCCGGGCACGTGACGCTGGAGCTGTCCAACGTGGCGAACCTGCCGATCCGCCTGTGGCCGGGGATGAAGATCGGCCAGCTGTGCATCTTCCGGCTGTCCTCGCCGTCGGAACACCCGTACGGCTCGGCGGTCTACGGCTCGCGGTACCAGGGGCAGCGCGGGCCGACGCCGAGCCGCTCGTGGCAGAACTGGAAGACCTGGCCTACGCAATAGCGCTGACGCAGTGAAGAGGGCGGGTCCCGAAGGACCCGCCCTGTCGCTAGGCGACTCTGCCGTACCCCGAAATCGGCTCTGCATCGATCTTTTTCATCTGCACCGGTTGGCTGGGATTCGGTGCGTGGACCATCCAGCCGCCGCCGACGTAGAGCCCGACGTGGTGGTTGTCCTTGTAGAAGAAGACGAGGTCGCCGGCCTTCAGGTTGGCCCGGGAGACGCGGGTGGTGTCGTCGTACTGCCACTGTGTGTAGTGCCGCAGCGTGTACCCGGCCTGCTTCCAGGCGTACAGCGTCAGCCCCGAGCAGTCGAACGTGTTCGGGCCCTCGGTGGCCCACACGTACCTCTTGCCGATCTCCGAGCACGCCACCTGGGCCGCCTTGGCGCCCGGGCCACCGGTGTACTCGAACGGGCAGGCTACCGGCCGCAGGTTCCCCGTGCCGCCCGACGACCCGTAGGCCTTGGTCCGCATGTCGTTGAGGTTCTTGATCTCGGCGTTGATCTGGGTTTCCTGCTGCGCCATCGCGGCCTCTTGCTCGGCCTGCTTGGCGACCAGCTCGTCGATCGGGCCCTTCTGGGCGTCGTACTGCCGCTTCGCGACGAGCACGTCCTTGATCCTGTCCTGCTCGTCCTTGGCCAGCATGTTGAGCATCGTCATCTGGTCGATGAACGTGTCCGGTGAACCGGTGGTGAGCATCGCGTCGAGCTTGGAGAAGCGCCCGTTCTTGTACTGCATGACCGCAAACGCGCTGACCTTGTCGAAGGCCGCGTCGACAAGGGCCCGCAGCGGCGCGATCTGCGCCTCGAGCTGCTTCTGCTTGGTCTGGTTGGCGGCGAGCTCGATCTTGAGCTGATTGTGCTGCTCGATGATCGGCTCGATCTGGTTCCACTTGTCGTCGATCTGCTTTTCGATCTCGCCCGGCGTCGGGTCCGCGTGGGCGCCCCCTGTGATGCCGATCGCGAGAGACAGACCGCCGAGGGTGGCAACGAGGAGCCGCACCAGACGACTGGGCCGCCTCGTCCACCTCAGATGGGTCTCCACCGAGGAGCTACTCCTTCTTCCCTGACCGCCTACCGGGTTAGCTGACGGGTTCGGGCGGGAAGGTCGCCCTACCGCGCGCTCAGGTGCACGACGCGGATTCACCCCGGTTGGGACGCGTGGGTCCCCGGCTCGATTCGACTCGGCGGTGTCAGGCCGGCGCGCCGTTGGTTGGCGCGGACGTCCGGCCCCGACGGGAATTCACGTTAAGGGGGCCGGGTTCCCAGGTTCAAGGGAGTGTGCGATTCCTGTCCGATTTGTTCCGAAAATCACGCGAATCGAGTGACGTAGACGTCGTCGATTACGCCGACGAACTGATCATTGTTCGCACTGGTCCCCTTGCCGCCAATACACAGTGGATCGTCATTCACAATGGACAGTGACGAAGGAATTGCGGTGCGTCCCACCTCGACGCCGTCCAGAGCCACCGTGAGCAGCGCGTTACCGCGCGTGCACGCCAGCCGGTGCCACCGCCCGTCAGCGACGGACCGCGATGCGAGCGCTACAAAAATGGTAGCCGAGGCAGTGCCGACAATCACGCAACTGGGCCGCCCGGCCTCGCCGTCGACCTGCAACTTGAACTGACTGCCACCGACCGAGAACCCTTTCTGCACGACATTGGCGCCCTTGGAAGTCTCATCGGGCCCGATGAGCACGCTGGCCCCATA
Organism: Dactylosporangium sp. NPDC051485; assembly: GCF_040682015.1. Classification (NCBI taxonomy): domain Bacteria; kingdom Bacillati; phylum Actinomycetota; class Actinomycetes; order Micromonosporales; family Micromonosporaceae; genus Dactylosporangium; species Dactylosporangium sp. NPDC051485. The sequence continues at coordinate 89,503 of NZ_JBFAZW010000018.1, read as the reverse complement.
GGTGAAGGCGCCGCGGCCCGGATTGAGAAACCCGACGGGCCCGCTCTGCAGGATGGCGCGCGGACAACTGGGAGCCCCGTAATGTGCACATTTCTGGGGAAATCGGACGGCGAGTCCGCCGTCGTGCGGCACCATGGCGAGCTCCCCGCCCTCGGCCTGCCGGGAATGCAGCGACCCGAGCCCGCTGTCGAACGTGTAGCGCACGGCGACCGGGGCGCGACTCGGCGACGGCGACGGCGACAGGCTCCTTGCGGGCGCCGATCCGTGGCCGGGCGACGGCGGCCGCCGCAGGGGCTGGCCTACCCGATGGTCCTGGGGGCGCAGGGCCACGAATCCGACCACGGCAAGTACCGCACAGGGAACCGCCCATAACCATCGGCGTCGGCGCATAACCGGACATATTCCGCCACCGGCGGCCCGGGCGGCGGAAAATGCCGAAAATTACGCCACCTGCGGGACCGGCTCCCCGACCACCGCGGTCAGCACGTCATCCAGCGTGACCACGCCGAGCGGCACCCGCCCGTCGCTGACCAGCACGATGTGCTGCCGCTCCCGCCGCATGGCGAGCAGCAGCTCCGCCAGGGTCCGGGTCGGCGGCACGATCCCCAGCGGCCGGATCAGCTCGGCCGGGATGGGCGCCCGCCGCTGCGGCCCGACGAACCCGATCACGTCCTTGACGTGCACGAACCCGAGCACCCGCCGGCTGGCCCGCTCCACGACCGGGAACCGCGACCGGTTCGTCCGCGTGGCCAGCACCTCGAGCGACGCCGGCGACACGTCCTCGGCCACCGTGGTGATCTCCGCCCAGGGCCGCAGCGCGTCGCGCGCGGTCCGCTGCGACAGCGCCAGGGCCCCGGCGATCCGCGCGTGTTCCTCGGGCGCGAGCAGCCCCTCGGTGGTCGCCTGGGCGGCCAGCCCGGCCAGCTCCTCGGCGGTGAACACCGTCTTCACCGACCCGGTCGCCTCGATCCGCCACAGCGACAGGATCGTCCGGGACGCCCACTTCATGGCCACGAGCACGGGCTTGGTGGCGGTGCAGAAGGCGTACATCGGCGGCCCGAGCCACAGCACGGCCCGCTCCGGCGAGGCCAGCGTGAGGTTCTTCGGCACCATCTCGCCGACCACCGTGTGTGCGAACACCACCACGCCCAGCGCCAGGCCGAAGGCGACCGGGTGGACCAGCCGCTCCGGCAGGTGCATCGCGTGGAAGGGCTCCTGCAGGCCGTGGGCCAGGGCCGGTTCGGCCAGTGCGCCCAGGCCCAGCGTGCAGATGGTCACGCCGAGCTGGGCCCCGGCGATCATGAGCGGGATCTCGTTCATGGCCCGAAGCGCGGTGCGGGCCCGCCGCGAGGTGGCCGCCATCGGCTCGATAACCGTGCGCCGGGAGGCGATCAGGGAGAACTCGGCGGCGACGAAGAACCCGTTGCCGAACAGCAGCAGGACGGTGACGACAAGCTGGATCATTCGGCCGGCACCTCCGGGCGGACCACGCGGACCTGCTCGATGCGCCGCCGGTCGACCTCGACCACGGTGAACTCCCAGCCGTCCTCGTTCCAGGTCTCCCCGACGGCCGGGATGTGCCCCAGGCGGGCCATGAGGAAGCCGGCGAGCGTCTCGTACGGCCCCGGCGGCACGTGGAACCCGGTCACCTCGGCCAGCTCGTCCTCGCGCAGCACGCCGTCGACGAGCAGGGTGCGCTCGTCGCCGGGGGCGGTCAGGTCGGGCATGCCGTGCGCGGTGGTCGGCTCCTCCTCGACGTCGTGCTCGTCGGCGATCTCCCCGACCAGCTCCTCGACGAGGTCCTCGACGGTCACGACGCCGTCGGTGCCGCCGTACTCGTCCACCACGATCGCCACGTCGGAGTTGCCCTTGCGCAGCGCTTCCAGCACGCCGTCGAGGTCGAGGCTCTCCGGGACGAACACCGGCTCCCGGGCGACGGCGGCCACCCTCGTGGTCGGCCGGCGCACCGGCGGCACGCTCAGCGCGTCGGTGACCGTGACGACCCCGGTGACCTGGTCGAGCGTCTGCACGTAGATCGGGAAGCGGCTGTACCCGGTCTGCACCGACGTGGCCAGCAGGTCCGCGACGGTGGCGTCGGCGCGCAGCGACACGACGTCGACACGGGGCGTCATCGCCTCGGCGGCCCGCTTGTCGCCGAACCGGATGGTGCGCTGCAGCAGCACCGCGGTCTCCTTCGGCAGCGCGCCGGCCTGGGCGGAGATCGCCGCCAGCAGGCCCAGCTCCTCCGGCGACCGCGCGCTGGCCAGCTCCTCCTGAGGCTCGACGCCGAAGCGCCGCACGACCCAGTTGGCGGTGCCGTTGAGCAGCGTGATCAGCCACGAGAAGAGGCGCGAGAACATCCGCTGCGGCCCGGCGGTGGCCAGGGCCAGCGGCATCGGTTTGGCCAGGGCCGCGTTCTTCGGGACCAGCTCGCCGAAGAGCATCGACAGCAGGGTCGCCGCGATGAGGCCGAGCACGTGGGCGCCACCCTGCGTCACCGACCCGAGCACGGGACGTATCAGCGGCTCGAAAAGGTGCGACAGCGCAGGCTCGGCGAGGTAACCCGTCAGCAGGCCGGCCAGGGTGATGCCGAGCTGAGCGCCGGAGAGCTGGAACGACAGCTCGCGCAGCGCCTGGCGGACGGTGCGGGCCTTGCGGTCGCCGGCATTGGCCCGCTGCTCGATCTCCGCCCGGTCGACCGTCACGAGCGAGAACTCGGCGGCAACGAAGGCCGCGTTCGCCGCGGTGAGCAGCGCGAACGCCAGTAGGGGCAACAGTGTGGTCAACACGTTCGCGCGATGATCCCTTCAGGTGTGCCCCGATTGTTCCACGTGAACCCAAACCACGCCCACAACGCCGGGTGATAACGAGCCACACGAGATCGAGATACCTGGATCACCGTCCCACTTTCGGGGTCTTTGCGGCGGCTTGAGCAGCACTGATGCTGAATCCAGACCACCGACGGCGAGGAGGGCTCGATGGGAGCGGCACTGATCGCGGCCGGCATCGCGCTCGCGGCCGGCATTGCCATGGGCAGCGCCAGCGCGAAGGCGAAACGGGCGAGACTCGACTATGCGCGCACGAAAGCCCTCATTCCGGGCGCGCGTAAGACGGCCTGGGCCGAGAACCTCAAGGGCCTCCGGGTCGTCGCCACCGCCGCCGCGGTCCTGGTTGCGCTCGCGATGGCGATGAACGTCATCGGGCAGCGGTGATCTTCAAAAGACCTTTCATGGCTCCGGTCCGTGCAACGCACGACCGTTGCTCCCGTCAGAGACCGGTCGGGCCTGGCGGCCCTCCCTGCCAGGCCCGCGGTGCCAAGACCCTACTGCTGGACGGCCCTCAGCAGGACCGAGGCCACGTCCACGACCTCCACGTCCTCGGGCGCCGCGCCCGCGGCCTTCTTCCCGGTGACGCTGTCGCCGAGCATGGTCAGGCAGAAGGGGCAGGCCACGGCGACCGTCTTGGCCCCCGTCGACAGCGCCTCCTCGACCCGCTCCACGTTGATCCGCTTGCCGATCCGCTCCTCCATCCACATGCGGGCGCCGCCGGCCCCGCAGCAGAAGGAGCGCTCGGCGAACCGGTCCATCTCGACCAGCCCGGCGCCGTCGCGCTCCGGCCCGGCGACCGCGCCGAGCACCTCGCGCGGCGGGGCGAAGACCCGGTTGTGCCGGCCCAGGTAGCAGGGGTCGTGGTAGGTGACCGACCCGTCCAGCGGCTGGACCGGCGTGAGCTTGCCGGCCGCGACGAGCTGGGCCAGCAGCTGGGTGTGGTGAATGACGTCGTAGTGGCCGCCGAGCTGGCCGTACTCGTTCGACAGCGTGTTGAAGCAGTGCGGGCAGGTCGCCACGATCTTCTTCACGCCGGCCTCGTTGAGGGTCTCGACGTTCTGCTGGGCGAGCATCTGGAAGACGAACTCGTTGCCGATGCGCCGGGCCGGGTCGCCGGTGCACGTCTCGCCCTGGCCCAGGATGGCGAACTTGACGCCGGCCTCGTGCAGCAGCGTCGCCACCGCCCGGGTGGTCTTCTTGGCCCGGTCCTCGAAGGCGCCGGCGCAGCCGACCCAGAAGAGGTACTCGTAGTCCCCCTCCTCGACCTCGGCCACGTTGGGCACCTCGAAGCCGAGCCCCTTGGTCCAGTCGTCCCGGGTGGACTGGGCGGCGCCCCACGGGTTGCCCTTGTTCTCCAGGTTGCGCAGCATGACGCCGGCCTCGGTCGGGAAGTTCGACTCGATGAGCACCTGGTACCGGCGCATGTCCACGATGTGGTCGACGTGCTCGATGTCCACCGGGCACTGCTCGACGCAGGCGCCGCAGGTGGTGCACGACCACAGCACGTCGGGGTCGATGACGCCGCTCTCGTCGACTCCCCCGATGAGCGGCCGGTCCTTCTCGGCGAGCGCAAGGACGTCGACCTTGGCCAGGGCCTCCTGCGTGGCGTTGTCGCCGCCGGCCAGCAGGTACGGGGCCTTGGCGTAGGCGTGGTCGCGCAGGTTGAGGATGAGCAGCTTCGGCGACAGCGGCTTGCCGGTGTTCCAGGCCGGGCACTGCGACTGGCACCGCCCGCACTCGGTGCAGGTGGTGAAGTCGAGCATGCCCTTCCAGCTGAACTGCTCGACGGTGGCCACCCCGAACTGGTCCTTCTCCGGGTCGGCCTCCTCGAAGTCCAGCGGCTTGCCCTGGCTGGTCATCGGCCGCAGCGCGCCGAGGCCCGAGCCCTTCCGGCCCGGCGCCCGCTTGAAGTAGATGTTGAAGAAGGCCAGGAAGCGGTGCCAGGCCACGCCCATCGTGATGTTGCTGGCGATGACGATGACCCAGGTCATCGAGACGATGATCTTGACCATCGCGATCAGGCTGACCGCGGCGGGCCAGGCCGGCAGGACCGAGCCCAGCGCGTGGCTGACCGGCGCGGCCCAGACCGGCCACTCGAGCTCGTCGTTGGCGGCCTTGAAGCCGCGGATGAAGAAGCCGCAGAGCAGCACCGCGAGGATCGTGTACTCGACGTAGTACGCCTGCCACATCGTCGAGCCGGTGAAGCGGGACCGCCGGTTGGGGTTGCTCGGCAGGTTGCGCAGCCGGATGCCGATGAGCACCAGGATGCCGATGAAGCCCAGCACCCCGATCCACTCGGTGACCAGGCCGTAGATGTTCCAGGCGCCAACCAGCGGCAGGCCGTTGCCGGGCTTGACCACCTCGAAGTACGCCTCGAGCACCAGCAGCGAGAGCACGATGAAGGCGATCATCACGAACCAGTGCGCGGCACCCACGACGGTCCACCGCAGCATCCGGGTGTGCCCGAGGGTCTCGGCGAGCATGTTGCGCAGGCGGAGGCCGCGATCGCCGCCGCGGGTCGGGTCGGGCTGGCCGAGCCGGATCACGGACAGCATGCGCCGCACGGTCCGCACGACGAGCGCCACCGCGACCACGGTGATGGCCGCCGCGACGATGGTCGCGACGATCTGCACTACACCCATGCGAAACCCCCTACTGTCCGGGCCTGCACCACTTCACAGGGGACCTTAGCCCCTTTGTTACCAGCGAGTAACGTGAAGTTGGTCGCAACAGACGCTAGGCCACCGGACGTGCAGGATCACGCCTGCACCGGAAGTTGTGACGCATTTGGCCCCCTCGGACGGCGTTGGCCGCCCTCGGGGGTGACTGCGACTCATCGGGTTCAGCAACCTGGCGGCTTGGCGGTGCCGCTTGGGCCGCCACCGGTCACTCCGTGCGGCTCAGCGCCACTTGGAGAAGACGCCGAGCGACGCGACCAGGAAGCCGAAGCCGATGGCCAGGTTCCAGTACCTGATATCGGCCAGCGACGACAACCAGTCGACGTCGAAGAAGCCCTGCGTCAGGTAGTAACTCACGAGCCAGGCGATGCCGATCACGACCAGGGCCACGGCCAGCGCCGGCACCCAGACCGGGCTCGGCCGCCGCTGGGCTGCTGTCGCCTCCCCCTGGGGGCGCAGCTCCGCCGGGGCGGTGTAGACCTTCTTCTTACGTACTGTCGACTTCGGCACGGCGCTCTCCTGGAGGGGTCGTCTGGCCAACACTATCCACGTGACGCCGCCACCTCCGCCAGCGTCGGCCTGAATAATGTTCTGCGACTAGCGTAGTCAAGTCGGCACGCGAGCGCGGGGAGGGGTCGTGGTGGAGTACACATCAGGCGGCTCCTCCTGGACCCGGGCCCTTCGCCGCCTGGGCCGCGCTATGCTCCCCCGCCGCCGCGAGGGGCGGAGTTTGGCCTGGTCAGCGCTGACTCCGGTGGTCCTCGCGGTGGCCGGGATGCTGTTCTCCCTGTCCGCCGCCACGGCCCAGGGCACGGATCTTCGCGACGACCGCCGCCCGGAATTGACGAACTTGATCAGCCAGCGGCGCCAGGAGATCACCGACTCGCGGGATCGGGCCACCCGGCTGCGCGCCGAGATCGACGCCCAGCGGCAGCGCCAGGCCGGCGCCGACGACAAGGTGGACGAGCAGCGCCGGCGCGGCGACGCCGAGCAGGCCGCCGCCGGCCTGACCGCCGTGCACGGTCCCGGCCTCGTGGTGGTCCTCGACGACGCCCCGCGCCGCCCCGACGGCACCCGACCGGCCGGCGCCACCGCCGACGACCTGGTCGTTCACCAGCAGGACGTGCAGGCCGTGGTGAACGCCCTGTGGTCCGGCGGTGCGGAAGCCATGACGCTGATGGGCGTCCGGGTGATCGCCACCAGCGCGGTACGCTGCGTGGGGAACACGCTGCTGCTCGACGGCCGGGTGTACTCGCCGCCCTTCGAGATCGCGGCCATCGGTGACCAGGCGAAACTGCAACGCGCGCTCAACGCCTCCGAGGGGGTCCGGTTGTTCAGCGAGGCCGCCGACACCTTCGGGCTCGGCTACCAGGTGAAAGTGGACACGGACGTGCAGGCCGGCGCCTACGACGGCTCGACCGCGCTGCGCTCGGCCCGGTCCGGGTCCTGACCGGGAACACGGCCGCCATGGACCAACACCCCCGCCACCGCGCGCTCGACCAGGACGACATCGCCACCACGATCATGCCCCGCTTCGTCGCCGCCGATCCGGGCGACGCGACCACGGTTATCCCGAAACTCGCCCCCGAGGCCGACCAGACGGCTTATATTCCGAAGCTCAGCGCTGACGAGCCGCCGGCTGCGAAACTTCCACCACCCCCTCAGGACTCACCGGCCGCACGCGACAGTGGCGCCCTTGTCGTGCCATTGCGCCCGGTCCGCACCGAGGAGGGGTACCGCAGCGTGTATTCGGAGTACACGAGAACGAGTTTCGGCACCGTCGTCCGCGCGGCCAGCCGCACGATGGGCGAGCTGCTCATCACCTTCGGCCTGGTCGTGCTGCTCTTCGCCGGGTACGAGGTCTGGGGCAAGGCGGCCATCGTCGACGCACACCAGGACGAGCTCAACCACCAGCTCGAGCAGCAGTGGGCCCAGCAGCCGACGGTGGGCCCGAGCGCCGCACCGACCCAGCCGGTGAAACCGCCGAACGGCGCTGTCATCGCCTCCGTACACATTCCGCGGCTGAACAAGAAGTGGGCCATCGTCCAGGGCGTCACGCCCGCCGACATCCGCTACGCCCCGGGCCACTACCCCGACACCGCGCTGCCGGGCCAGATCGGCAACTTCTCCATGGCCGGCCACCGCACCCCGGCCATCTGGTGGGACCTGGACCAGCTCCAGCGCGACGACCCGGTCGTCATCAAGACCGCCGACACCTGGTACGTCTACCACGTCACCGGCCACGAGATCGTCCTGCCGACCGCGGTCCAAGTGGTCGCCCCGGTGCCGGACCAACCGGGCGAGACCCCCACGAAGGCCATGCTGACCATGACCACCTGCAACCCGAAGTTCAACAACTACCAGCGCCTGGTGGTCCACGCCGAGCTGTTCCGCTCCCAGCCCGTCGCCGACGGCGATCCCGCCGAGCTGAAGGGCTGACCCGCATGTACTCGTGGATCTGGCGGCACATCCCCTTCAAGCAGTGGCCCCTGAAGGCGGCGGTGTCCGCGGTGCTGGTCGCCGCCGTGGGCGCCCTACTCTGGTACCAGATCTTCCCCGCCGTGGAGCCCCTCCTGCCCTTCGACGACGTCCGGGTCGAGACCAACGACCCGGGCGCCGACACCACGGTCGAGAGCCCGGCCGCCCGCCCGTCGACGAGCATCCCGGCGGCCTCCGCCCACCCCACCACCCCGCCCAAGCAAGTCCTGCCGAGTTAGGTGACCGAGTTGCGCGTCCTGGTGATCGACAACTACGACTCCTTCGTCTTCAACCTGGTCCAGTACCTTGGCCAGCTGGGCGTGGAGTGCGACGTCCGTCGCAACGACGAGATCACCGTCGGGGAGATCGCCGCCCTCGCCCCCGCCGGCATCCTGCTCTCCCCCGGCCCGGGCACCCCACAGCGCGCCGGCATCTGCATGGCGGTCATCGAGCAGTACGCGGGCAAGCTCCCCATCTTCGGCGTCTGCCTGGGCCACCAGGCCTTCGGCGCCGCCTTCGGCGCGACGGTGACCCGCGCCCCCGAGCTCCTGCACGGCAAGACCTCCCTGGTCGCCCACAGCGGCAAGGGCGTCCTGGCCGGCCTGCCCGACCCCTTCATCGCCACGCGCTACCACTCTCTGGCCGTGGTCGAGTCGACCCTCCCCCCGGAGATCGAGGTGACCGGCCGCACGGAGTCCGGCGTCGTCATGGCCATGCGCCACCGCGACCTGCCGATCGAGGGCGTCCAGTTCCACCCCGAGTCGGTCCTGACCCAGGGCGGCCACCAGATGCTGGCCAACTGGCTGGCGGTATGCGGCCTGCCCGCCGCCCTGGACCGCGCCCCCGACCTGGTAGCCGAGGTAGAGGCCCGCCGAGTCGCCGCCTTCGCTTAGCCCCCACTTTCTGCAGCTGCGCAGCTCCTGTCCGGATTTATCGGACATTTCACCGTATATCGCCGCAATGCGCAGGATCTCGACTTCGCGTCGCCTTGCCGGGCCAACTCACCGTCGGCATGGCATCGGCACTCGCAGCGATCAGCGAACTGCCTCGCGCGCGCAGTTGAGGCTGTAAGGCCCCCCTCGGCTGCGGCATTCGGCTCAGACCGTCGCGTGGCCAGCACCACGGCCGCCAAGCGTCGCGCTGACCTCAGGCCCGGACACCGCCTCGCTCAGGCCGGCTCCGGGCGCCCACGCGCTCGCCAAGGGCGCCGAAGCGACCAAGACCGCGAAGACGACCGAGGCGCCGAAGCGGCCAAGGCGGCGCGGCGGCGAACGCGGCACGGCAGCCCCGGCGGCACGGCGGCGGCCACGGCCCGGCGGCCACGGCGACGAAGGGCTACACGTCGCGATGGCCCCGGCAGGCCTCGTCCCATCCGCGCGTCCATCCCCACGCCGCGGCACGTTCAACCTCACGGGCCGAACGCCCCACGCACCAGCGACCCTCAAGAGCCCCCGAGCGCGCAGTCAGCGGTCAGGCGTCGCACTCAAGGCCACCACGGAGAGGCCTGCGCACCCGTGCGCGGCCTCGTCAGGCGCTACCCCAGGGCCCCCCAACGGCGCGCAGGACCCGCCAAAGAGCCCCAACGGCCAGGCAGCCTAGGCCAAGCGGCGCGTGCGCCCCCCCGCCAGCATCGCTCGCCAGTCGCGGCTCCAGTCGGGGTTCGGGGCCTGCGCTCCGGCGAGAGCAGCCCGCCGCCGGGCACTGGCGAACCAACCAGCCTCGGACCCGCCATGCCTGGCGTTCGGTGACGCGCGCGGCTCTCGGGACGTTACGAAGCGCCAAGGGCCGTCCAGCGACCCGTCCAGCGCTCGCCGCGGCCGGTCAGGAGATCAGGCGACATGGAGGTCGGTGCGGTGGCCGGTCTACACCTAACGCTACATGAACCCAACAAATCCGAACGCCCGGAGATCCACCGTGAGCAGCACAGCGTCACCGCAACATCACCGTGTTGGCATGAGGGCTGTGCACAACCCTGTGGATAACGACCCAGTTATCCACAGGGTACGGTCCGTAGCGCCTCTAGGGGGTCAGTTTGACGGGGTGGCGCTGCCGCTGGGCTTTGCCGAGCCTGACGGGTTCGTCGGCGGGGTGCCGTCGCCGCCCGACTGGCCGATGCGCAGGACGATCTGTTCGGTCTTCAGGTAGACCTTGTTGATCGCCTGCTTCGTGCCGACCACCAGGCCGACCTTCGAGTCGTCGGTGACCGTCGTGGGCAGGGTGACGACGTTCGGGAAGCCGGCCTGCTCGAGCATGGACTGGGCCTGGGCCAGGGTCTTGTCGACGACGTTGGGCATGACGGCCTGGTTGAACTTCGACACGTAGATGGTGACCGACGAGCCACTCCTGACCTGCTGAGCGGCCGGCGGGTCGGAGGCGACGACCTCGTCCTTGGGCTCCGTGCCGTCGCGGTCCTGCACGACCGGGACCAGGTTCATCTGCTGCAGCTGCCGCGTGGCCTCGTCCTTGCTCATGCGGATCAGCGCCGGCACCGCCACCATCACCGGGGTGCCACAGAAGGTGTAGTCGACCTGCGTGCCCTGCTTGACCTGCTTGCCGGGCTCCGGGCTCTGGGTGAGCACCGTCCCGGCCTGGCAGTTCTGGGCGGGGTCCTGCTTCGGGTCGGCGGACAGGCCCGACTGGCGCAGGGCCGCGTCGGCCTCGGCCTGGGTCCGGCCGGTCAGCTTCGGGACCGGGACCATCGGATCCTGGTTGGCCAGGTACAGGCCGATCGACAGGGCGGCGATGGCCAGCAGGCCGAGCACCGTCAGCGCGACGACCACGCCGGTCGAACTCTTGCGCTTCTGGCGCTGGTTGGCCCGGGCCGGCTGGCGGGAGGCCGGCGGCGGCCGGTAGGCGGTGGCCTGGGAGGCCATCACCGCGGCCATCTCGTCCTCGCTCATCACCGGCGGGGCGGAGACGGGGCGGCCGGCCGCGGCCCGCATCACGTCGGCGCGCATCTCGGCGGCGCTCTGGTAGCGGTTCAGCGGGTTCTTGGCCAGCGCCTTGAGCACCACCGAATCGATGTCGGGGGTGACTTCGCGATTGCTGGAGCTCGGCGGGCGCGGGTCCTCCCGGACGTGCTGGTAGGCCACCGAGACGGGATTGTCGCCGACGAACGGCGGGTGCCCGCACAGCAGCTCGAAGATCACGCAGCCGGTGGCGTAGACGTCGCTTCGGGCGTCGACCGGCTCGCCGCGGGCCTGCTCCGGTGAGAGGTACTGCGCCGTGCCGATCACCGCCGACGTCTGCGTCATCGTCGTCGCGCCGCTGGCCAGTGCCCGGGCGATGCCGAAGTCCATCACCTTGACCTGGCCGGTCTGGGTGAGCATGACGTTGCCGGGCTTGATGTCGCGGTGGATGATCCCGTGCCGGTGGCTGAACTCCAGGGCGGCGCAGATGTCCGCCGTGATCTCCAGGGCACGCCGGGGCATGAGCCGCCCCTCGGCCGCGAGCACCTCTTTCAGGGTGCGGCCGTTGACGAACTCCATGACGATGTACGGCAGTTCCTCGCCCGCCGGCCCCCGCTCCTCGCCGGTGTCGTACACGGCGACGATCGCGGGGTGGTTGAGGGAGGCGGCGTTCTGCGCCTCCCTGCGGAACCGCAGTTGGAACGTTGCGTCGCGAGCGAGGTCGGTGCGCAGCGTCTTGATCGCGACGTCGCGGCCCAGCCGCAGGTCACGACCCCGATGGACCTCGGCCATACCGCCATAGCCGAGCAGCTCCCCAACCTGGTAACGGCCGCCGAGGAGGCGCGGCTGGGCGGTCATGTCGTGTCGTCCTTCGGTCATCGACTATTACCTTGCCACGTCTTGCGACGAGAACACATTTCAGCCCGGCACGCAGACGCCGGCGACGCCTGGCTTCTGCCCCGGCGGGCACGAGGCGTTGGTGTTCGGCGCCCCAGCGGTCGAGGACGCCTTCGGGCTGGTGGATGCGGGCGCCGACTGGTCGTTATTGTCGCCATTGTCGTCGAGCGCGCCACGGTTGACGTAGACGGTGACCTCGGTGCCCTGGTTCACCTCGCCGCACGGATCGACCTTCACGACGCCGTTGGGGAGCACACCGCGGGTCGCCTGTTCGACGATGTTCGTCTTGAGGCCCTTGCGCTCGAGCTCCCTGGTGAAGATCTCGGCCGGGATGATCGTCTTGCAATCCACCTTCACCGGCTTGCCCGTGCCCTTGGACGGCGTCGGCGAGGCGGACGTCGGCGCGGCCGACGGGGTGTTGTTGCTCACGCTGTTGTCGGGCTTGTCGTCGCTCTTCGTCGCCAGGTAGATACCGCCGACGCCGACGAGCACCAGCAGTACCACTGCGGCAATGCCGACCAGGACGAGGCCGTTGCGTCCGCCGCCAGAGCGCGAGCCCTTGCCCGGGTTGGGCGGCGGGGGCTGGTAGCCGCCGGTGTTGCCGAGGAACGTCGCCGTCTCGTTCGACGGCGGCGGGGGCACGCCGGCCGCGCCTCGCGCCTGGTGACCGCCCATGCCCGCGGCGACACCACCGGCGGGCGCGGGCATCGCACCGGGCATGATCCGGGTGCCGCCCCCACCGGAGGTCGGCGGGCCGGACATCGGGGCGCCGGACATGGGGGCGCCGCCGTAGCCGGGGGAGATCGGGGAGCCGGAGACCGGCGGGCCGGAGACGGGCGGCCCGGACATCGGCGCGACCGCCGGGCCGGTGGCCGTGTTGCCGCCGGAGAGCTGGGCGGAGACCCGCCGCGCGGCCTGGGCCAGGGCCGCGGCGCTGGGCCAGCGGGCCGCCGGGTCCTTGGCCATGGCCCGCTCGACCAGCTGGGCGACGGGCGGCGGAATGTCGGCCGGCAGCGGCGGCGGCAGGTCGCGGACGTGCCGCATGGCGATCTCGAGCGGGTTCTCGCCCTCGAACGGCCGCACGCCGGACAGGCACTGGTAGGCCACCACACCGAGCGCGTACACGTCGGACAGCGGGGTGGCCTGGGCGCCGGAGGCCTGCTCGGGCGAGATGTAGGAGGCGGTGCCGAGCACCGAGCCAGCCGCGGTGAGCTGGGCGACGGCGGCGGAGCGGGCGATGCCGAAGTCGGTGAGCACCAGGGTGCCGTTGGGGCGCACGAGCAGGTTGCCGGGCTTGACGTCGCGGTGAACGATGCCCTTCTCGTGCGCGGCGTGCAGCGCGTCGGCGGCCTGGGCGATGAGGGCCATCGCCCGCGCCGGGGTGAGCCGGCCGACCCGGGACAGGGTGCGGGAGAGCGCGTCGCCCTCCACGTACTCCATGATCAGGAAGGCGGTCCCGTTCTCGCTGCCGTAGTCGTAGATGTCGACGACGCCAGGGTGGTTGATGGTCGCCATGGTGCGCGCCTCGCCCCGGAAGCGCTCGGCGAAGCCGGGCTCCTCCAGCAGCGCGGGCAGCAGCACCTTGATCGCGACCACGCGGCCGAGCACCTCGTCGGTGCCGCGCCACACGTCACCCATACCGCCGCCGGCGATGCGTTCGTCCAGGCGGTAGCGACCGCCGAGGGTGGTGCCGGCGCTCAACATGTCGCGCACCTCATTATCGAATGCCCTTTTCGTCCGCGTATGCCTTCATGACCAGACCGGCGATACGAGCTGCCTCGCCACTGCCACCTTTGCCAGCGTTCTGGAGGAAGACCGCGACCGAGATGATCGGCTTGCCGTCCTTCAGGGCGAAACCGATGAACCAGCCGTGGTCCTCTGCGTCCTCACCGTCCTGCGCCGTACCGGTCTTACCACCGACCTGCAAACCCGAGATGCGCGCGCTCTTGCCGGTGCCGTCGTCGGAGGACACGACGCTGAACATCATGTCCTGCAGTTCGTGGGCGACGTCGGCGGTGATGGGGGTACGCAGCGTCTTGGGTTCGGTGTGGTCGGCGATGGACAGGTCCGAGTTCTGCAGGCGGTCGACGACGTACGGGCGCATCTGCTTGCCGTCGTTGGCGACCGTCGCCGCAATCATGGCGCCTTGCAGCGGAGACATCTTCACCTCGCGCTGTCCGATGCTCGACTGAGCCACGGCCGGCGGGTCGACCCGCCCGTCCGAGCTGGTCATCGGGCCGGTGTGGCTGGCCACGATGCCGCAGTAGTTGCGGTCCTGGTCCTCGACGAGGCGGGGTTCCTGCTCGAAGCCGAAGGCCTGGGCCATCGACTTGAGCTTGTCGGCACCGATCCGCTCGACGCCCATGCGGGCGAACACCGTGTTGCAGGACACGGTCAGCGCCTGCTTCACGGTGATCTGGTCGGGACACACGCCGGTGTGCGAGTTCTTGATCTGGAAATCCGACACCTGGGGTGGCTTGTAGTACTCGCCGCCCGGGACGACGGTGCTCGGGGTGAGCGACGAGTCGGCGGTCATCGCCGCGGCCGAAACGATGACCTTGAACGTCGAGCCCGGCGGATAGACTTCCTGCACCGCGCGGTTGAGCAGCGGCTTGCCCGGGTCGGTGTTGAGCGCCTTGTAGTTGGCCAGCGCGGCGCCGGTGTCGTGGGTGCTCAGCAGGTTGGGGTCGTAGCTCGGCAGCGACACCTCGGCCAGCAGGCCGCCGGTGCTCGGGTCCATCGCCACGATCGCGCCGCTCTTGACCTTGAGCTTGTTGGTGCCCAGCGCCTGGTAGGCGGTGTCCTGCGCGGCCTTGGAGATGGTCAGCAGCACGTTGCCGCCGGCGGGCTCCTTGCCGGTGAACATGCCGGTCAGCCGGTCGACCGCCTGCTTGTCCGAGGTGCCGGTGAGGAAGTCGTTGTTGAGCTTCTCGAGGTTCGTCGAGGCCAGGTTGACCGGCTTGTAGCCCAGCAGGTGCGCGTACTCGTCCTTGAGCGGGTACGTCCGCAGGTACTTCAGCGAGTCCCCGGTCGCCTGCGCGTCGGCGAGCACCGTCCCCTTGGCGTCGGCGATCTTGCCGCGCGGGTGCTCGTACTCCGTCGTCTGCACGCGCGCGTTGTGCGAGTCGGTCCGGTAGTCGTCGGCCTTGACCACCTGGCGGTAGTTCAGGTTCAGGAACAGCAGGGCGAACAGGACCAGGACCACGACCCCGACCCGGCGCAGCGGGGCGTTCATCGCACAACCTCCGTGGGCATCTCTTTGAGCTGGACCGGCGCGCCGCCGCCACCGCCGACGGAGATGCCACCGAGCCCGATCGACGGTGTCCCGTCGGCCGGTCGGCGGCCCGCGTCGGAGATCCGCAGCAGCAGACCGATCAGCAGCCAGTTGGCCACCAGCGACGAGCCACCCGCCGACAGGAACGGCGTGGTCTGGCCGGTCAGCGGGATGAGCTGGCTGATCCCACCCACGATGACGAACACCTGCAACCCGATGGTGAACGAGAGGCCGCCGGCGAACAGCTTGCCGAAGGAGTCCCGCACGTTGATCGCGGAGCGCAGGCCCCGCTCGACGATCAGCACGTACACGACGAGCAGGGCGGTCAGGCCGAACAGGCCGATCTCCTCGCCCATGCCGGAGAAGATGAAGTCGGTGCGCACCTCGGGCACCTTGGTCGGCTGGCCGGCGCCGGGCCCGGTGCCGGTGAGGCCGCCGGTGCCCAGGCCCAGCAGCGACTGCACCAGCTGGTAGCCCTTGTTGTTGGCGTCCCCGAAGGGGTCCAGCCAGGTGGTGGCGCGCTCGGAGAAGTTGAGGAACGGCCCGCCGATCGTCTTGCCCAGGAAGTACGCCAGGAACGCACCGCCGAGGAACAGCACCAGGCCGATGATCAGCCAGCTGACCCGCTCGGTGGCGATGTAGAGCGTCACGACGAAGAGGCCGAAGTACATCAGCGAGGTGCCGAGGTCCTTCTCGAACACGAGCACCATCAGCGACATCAGCCAGACGCCGACGACCGGCCCGAGGTCGCGGCCGCGCGGGAAGTCGATGCCGAGGAACCGCTTGCTGGCCAGCGACAGCACCTCGCGCTTGCGCACCAGGTAGTAGGCGAAGAAGACGAGCAGGCAGATCTTGGCGAACTCGCCGGGCTGGATGGTGAACCCGGGCAGCTTGATCCACAGCTTGGCGCCGTTGATCGCGGAGTACTGCGAGGGCAGCACCGCCGGGATCAGCACGAGCACGATGCCGGCGAGGCCGAGCGTGTACGCGTACCGCGAAAGGGAACGGTGATCGCGCACGATGATCAGCAGGGCGATGGCCCCGACCACGGCGGCGGCGGTCCAGCCCAGCTGGCGGAAGCTGTCGCCGCCGAAGATGCCGGGATCGGCCCGATGCGCCACCTTCGCGTAGGCCAGGTCGAGCCGGCGCAGGAACGCCACGCCGAGCCCGTTGATCAGCGCCACCGCCGGCAGGATCACCGGGTCGGCGTACGGCGCGAAGATCCGGATCCCGATGTGTGCCACCACGAAGACGGCCCCGACCAACGCGATCTGCACCCAGAAGTCGGAGGTGACCTTGCCGACGGCGTTGCCCTCCACCACGGCGGCGAAGACGGCGAGGATGCCGATGACGAACAGCAGCAGCAACAGTTCGACGTTGCGCCGGGTGCGCGGCTTGGCGGGCGCGGGAACGCCCGCTCCGCCGCCCGTTGGCGACGGAGCCGGGATGGCGGTGGCGGTCACGACTGGCTTCCTTTGTTCCTCAGCACGTCAGGTCGGCCTGGGCCACATCAGCAGTTGGCCGCGGGAGTCGGGGGCGGCGTGGAGGCCAGGGACGTCTCGGCGGCGCTCGGCACGGTGGAGCCGGCCGGGTTGCTGACGGTCGACGCCGGCGGCATCACCACGGAAGCAGACGCCGAGGGCGACTCCGTGGGTTGCGCCGACGGGCAGGCCTGCTTGCGCGAGGGGTTGGTCGGATCCTCCAGCTCGGCCATCTTGTTCTGGGCCTGCCGCAGCGTGTCGACCTGAATGCCCTGCCGGACGTTGCCCTGCGCGACCTGGTTGAGGTCGTCGAGGGTGAGCGTGTCGCTCTCCTGGTACACCGACGATAGCTTCAGCCAGGCGATATTGCCGGGCACGCCCTTGAAGATCGCGACCCGGCCGCTGTCGGTGGCGCCGACGTAGTACTTCGACTGCGTGACGGACCAGCCGTACCAGAGCCCGCCGCCGAGCAGCCCCAGCAGCACCACGAGGAGGATGGTGGTGCGCACGGGGTGGCGCCGGGAGCGCGGCTCCTGCTCTTCCCGGTTGTCGCGGGCCGGCTCGGGGGGCCCGCCGCGGCTGCCGGGGTCGTCGTCGGGCACCGGCGGGCGCGGTGCGGCCAGCGCGGCGCCCCGGGCCGAGGACATCGACTGGTCGGCCGAGGTCGCCATGCCCCGGTCCTGGGCCGCGGCACCGCCCACGATCGGCCGCTCCTCGACGATGTCCTCGTCGGTCACGTCGGCAACGATCACGGTGATGTTGTCCGGCCCGCCGCCGCGCAGCGCCAGCTCGATGAGCCGGCTCGCGCACTGGTTGGGGTCGACGTACTCGCGCAGCGTGGACTCGATGGTCTCGGCGCTGACGACGCCGGAGAGCCCGTCGCTGCACAGCAGGTACCGGTCGCCCGGCTTCACCTGGCGCACCGAGTACTCGGGGTCGGCGTCGCGGCCGTCCAGCGCCCGGGTCAGCAGGGAGCGCTGCGGGTGGCTGTTCGCCTCCTCGATGCTGATCCGGCCCTCGTCGACGAGCATCTGGACGTACGTGTCGTCCTTGGTCACCTGGGCGAACTCCCCGTCGCGCACCAGGTAGGCGCGGGAGTCGCCGATGTGGATCATGCCCATCTTGGAGCCGGAGAACAGCATGGCGGTCAGGGTCGTGCCCATGCCCTCCATGGCCGGGTTCTCCTCGACGGCGTCCCGGATCTGCTGGTTCGCCAGGTCGACGGCGCCCCGGAGGGTGTCGATCATGGCGTTGCCGGGCACGTCTTCGTCGAGCGGCGCCATGGTGGCGATGACAATGTTGCTGGCGACGTCACCGGCGGCCATGCCGCCCATGCCGTCGGCGACGGCAAGCAGCCGCGGGCCGGCGTAAACGGAATCCTGGTTTCCGCTCCGGATCAGACCGCGGTCGCTGCGAGCCGCATAGCGCAAGGTGAGGGTCATGGCCGTAACTCGAGAGAAGTGCGGCCGATGCGGATCGGCACGCCGAGGGGGACGGGGGTAGGCGCGCTGACCTTGGTCTTGTCGAGGTAGGTCCCGTTGGTCGAACCGAGATCCTCGAGGTACCACTGGCCCGCGCGCGGTACGAGGCGAGCGTGCTTGGACGAGGCGTAGTCGTCAGTGATCACCAGCGTGGAGTCCTCGGCCCGGCCGATCGTGATGGGCGCCTCGCCGAGGGTGATGCGAGTGCCCGCCAGCGAACCGGCGGTGACGAAGAGCTGGTTGGCTGTCTTGCCGCGCTTGACCTTCGCCGGACGGCCGGGGGCCGCCACCGCACCAACCCCCCGGGGTGCGGCGACGATCCGGCTCGAACGCGAGCCCGCGAACAGATCCCGGCGGATCACTCCCACCACCGTGAACACGAAGATCCACAGCAGCACGAGCAGCCCGTACCGGGCAACCGTGATGACAAATTCCATCTACGACGCGCTCATTCAGATCCGCCTACGTGAAGTACGGTCATCCATCCACGCGGTAGGTCAGCGTGGTCGTGCCGAGCTGGATCATGTCACCCGGGTTCAACGCGACGGCAGAGACGCGCTGTCCGTTGACCATGGTGCCGTTGGTGGAGCCGAGATCGGTCAGCACGACCTGGGCCCCGTCGAAGTCGAGTCGCGCGTGGCGCCGCGAGATGCCGACGTCGGGGAGCCGCATGTTGGCCTGGTCGCCCCGGCCGATCACGGTCGAGCCAATCGACAGAGGGTAGCTTCGCCCGTCGCCGGACACCAGTCGAACGTTGCGGGCCGGGCCGCCGGGGCCGCCGGGCGGGGGGCCGTAGCCGCCGCCGGCCTGGTTGTAGCCGCCGTACGGGTCCGGGGCCGGCGGGGGCGGTGCGTCGCCGCCGGTGTAGACCTCCGCGGTGACCCGGAACATGCCGGTGTCGAGTCCGTCGCCGCGCTCGATCTCGACGATGACGTCGCCGTACACGGTCCAGCCCTGCTCGCCGATGAACTCCGCCTGCGACTGCGCGAGCTCCTGGGCGAGCGCGGCGGCGTACGGCGCCAGCCGGCTGTGGTCGTACGGCGACAGGTCGATCACGTAGCGATTCGGCACGAGCGTGCGCCCGCCGGCCAGAATCGCCTTGTGGGCTTCCGCCTCCCGTTGCATGGCGTTGAGGATCTCCACGGGGTGGACGACCCCCTTGAAGACCTTGGCGAAGGCCCCCTCAACCAGGCCCTCTAGGCGCTTCTCGAAGCGCTGCAGCACACTCACCGGTTCCTCCTCGGGTTCCGAGGTCATGATGGTATCCGGACGTCGCACGCCCGTATGCAAGCTGACCGGTTGGCCCGTGCTACTCTTCCGTGGCGCCCAGGGAAGCCTAGTGCCTACCCGGTGATTTCGCCGAGTAGGAACCATGTATGCTCTTGGGCGCACGGTCACGGAACTTCGTGACCTGCGGGGAAGTGGCGGAATGGCAGACGCGCACGGTTCAGGTCCGTGTGCCCGAAAGGGCGTGGGGGTTCAACTCCCCCCTTCCCCACCGCAGAGGGGTCTCCTGCTTCGTGGCGGAGGCCCCTCGCCATGTCTGCGGCGGATTCCTCCCGCTCGCTTCGCTCGCTGAAAGTGGGGGGCTTCGCCCACCCACGCCCCCCTTTTCCGGGGTTGCTGTCCGCGGGTCGCTCACGGTCGTTCCTCCGTGGTTGCTGTTCCTCCGTGGTTGGTGTTCGCGGGTCGCTCACGGTCGTCTTTCCGTGGTTGCTGTTCCTCCGGGGTTGCTGTTCCTCGGGGGTTGCGGTTTCTTGGTTACTGGGTGTAGTTGGGCTCGTCGTGTTTTTAACTCGGGGTGGGTTGGCTTGGGGGCGCTGGTCTTGGTTCGGGCTGGGTGGGGCGGTCGGTGGCTGGGGGGTTGCTGGCGGGTTTGCCGTGGGGCGGGGCGGCGGTGGGGTCACGGTATGCTCCGGACGTTCGAGTTCCCGTCGTTTCCAGGGAGACTGCCAACGTGAGCGTCGCACTCGTCACCGGCTCGGCCGGCCTCATCGGATCCGAGGCGGTGCGCCACTTCGCCTCCCTCGGCCTCGACGTCGTCGGCATCGACAACGACATGCGCAAGCGGTTCTTCGGCAACGAGGCCTCCACCGCGTGGAACGTCGTGCGCCTGACGAGTGACCTCGGGGACTCCTACACCCACCACGACGTCGACATCCGCGACCGCGACGCCGTCGCCGCGATCTTCAAGCGCTACGGCAAGGACATCGCCGTCGTCATCCACACCGCGGCGCAGCCCTCGCACGACTGGGCGGTCCGCGACCCCTTCACCGACTTCGACGTCAACGCCGGCGGCACGCTCAACCTGCTGCAGAACGTGCGCGAGCACTGCATCGACGCCCCGTTCATCCACTGCTCGACCAACAAGGTCTACGGCGACCGGCCCAACAGCCTGCCGTACCAGGAGCTCGAAACCCGCTGGGAGATCGAGCCCGGCCACCCGTACGAGGGCGGCATCAAGGAGGACATGTCGATCGACGCCTGCCTGCACAGCGTCTTCGGCGCCTCCAAGGTCGCCGCGGACGTGATGGTGCAGGAGTACGGCCGCTACTTCGACATGAAGACCGCCTGCTTCCGCGGCGGCACCCTCACCGGCCCCGCGCACTCCGCCACTGAGCTGCACGGCTTCCTGGCGTACGTGATGCGCTGCAACATGGAGCGGCGCACGTACCGGATGTTCGGCTACAAGGGCAAGCAGGTCCGCGACGCGATCCACAGCCACGACGTGACCAGCGCCTTCGAGGCCTTCTTCCGCAACCCCCGCTCCGCCGCGGTCTACAACCTCGGCGGCGGCCGCCACTCCAACACCTCGATGCTGGAGGCCTTCGCCCTCGCGCAGAGCATCACCGGCAACGAGATGGTCACCGAGTACCACGAGGCCAACCGCGTCGGAGACCACATCTGGTGGATCGGCTCCAACGAGCGGTTCCAGCTCGACTACCCCGACTGGAAGCAGGTCTACGACGTGCCGATGATCTGCCAGGAGATCTACGAGGCCAACGTCGGCAAGTGGACCCCGGAAGCCTGAGCCGATGATCGACCAGGGCAAGCACAGCGTCCTCGGCGTCGAGGTCAGCGCCGTCGACTACGACAGCGCCGTCGACAAGATCCTGCGGGCCGCCCGCGAAGGCCAGTCCCTCGCGGTCACCGCGCTGGCCGTCCACGGCGTCATGACCGGCGTCCAGGACAAGGCCCACGGCGCCCGGCTCAACTCGTTCGACCTGGTCACCCCGGACGGCCAGCCCGTGCGGTGGGCGCTGAACCTGCTCCACCACGCCCAGCTGGCCGACCGCGTCTACGGCCCGGACCTGACCCTCAAGGTGCTCGAGGCCAGCGCCGCCGAGGGCCTCCCGGTGTACTTCTACGGCTCCACCCAGGAAACCCTGGACCGCCTCGCCCACAAGCTGCACGAGCGCTTCCCCGCCCTGAAGATCGCCGGCATGGAGCCGTCCAAGTTCCGCCAGGCCGAGCCCGGCGAGCCGGAACAGATCGCGGCCCGGATCAGCGACTCCGGCGCCCGGGTGGTCATGGTCGGCCTCGGCTGCCCCCGCCAGGAGGTCTTCGTCTACGCGATGAAGCACCTGGTCAACACCCCGATGCTGGCCGTGGGCGCGGCCTTCGACTATCACGCCGGCGGCCTGAAGAACCCGCCCGCCTGGATGCAGCGCTACGCCCTGGAGTGGCTGTGGCGCCTGGGCCTGGAGCCCAAGCGCCTGTGGCGGCGCTACATCCTGCTCAACCCGAACTACCTGGCCCGCCTGGGCGCCCAGAAGACCCGCCTGTGGCGCGCCGCCCCGCCCGCCCCGGCCACGGAGCCCCTGCGGACCTTCGCCGTCTGACGTTCGGGCGCTGGTGCCACGACTTGTCAGATTTGCAACCCGATGGGCGAAAGGTCCGAATTCAGTGTGCTCGGACCTTTCGCGGGAAGAATCGGGATTGCCAGAAACATCACACCCGGCCGGGTGTAGGGGAAATGACCGGAGTCAGCGACCCGTGACCGCGTTGACCTTGGCGGTGCGGCGCTTGAAGGTGCCGCGCTTGTCGAGGGCGCGCTCGGCCGGCCACAGCATGAGGGCCAGCGGAGCGGCGATGTACCAGCGGTCGACCATCACGTAGGCGACGATGTTCGCGACGACGCCGAGCGCGTACAGACCGATCAACCAGTCGACCCGCCGCTCGCCGAGCCCGCGCTTGTTATAGGCGTCCAGGACGCCGAAAGCGCCGATACTCAGGGCCAGGAGGCCGCCCCCGCTCACGAAAGCGAAGATCAAGTCCGTCACGTCACTCACCCTTGCCTCCCCGTTACCACCGGCAAACTCCGACCCAAGCTAAGCGGACATTTCAAGATCGACCATCAACTTTGCGACATGCCGCCCGTCCGAACGTGGCGCGGCCAATCGGGCATTCGGCCGATTTCCCTGATCTTGGGCACCCCCCGCATCGGCCGCTCATAGGCCGCCTTGAGGGGAGATGACCGCCTTCTTCCCGGGCGTCACCCGCGGCTCGGGGCCGTCGGGTCGCAGTCTCGGTCGGGGTGGAAGTGGCGGGCGCGGCCAGGCGCACACATGGGCGGCAGGGCCGCGGGAGAGCGCGCACCGGTCGGGCGATGCTTGGGCTCGGCAGGGCGGACCGCGTGGCGAAGGCGGCTGTTATCGACGGGCTCCGGCCGCGCGATCGACGCACCCGGAGCCCGTCCGACCTCCCCAGGTCGAGTCCTCCCTGTTTCTACAGGGTGCGGATCGACCTGTCGATAGACAGGCGGGTGCGCGCGCAGGGGTCACTTGAGCGGCCGGGACTCCTGCGAGTAGATCAGCTCGAGGATGCTGCGGGCCGCCTCGAACCAGCGGTCCAGCCAGTCCTGCTGCGGCATCGTGCCCTTCGGCGGCAGCTCCATGAGCAGGCCGCGCAGCAGCGGGTGGTCGGCCATCGATCCGCTCGGGGTGTCCAGCCACGAGTCGCGGCCGAACATCGGCTCCGTGAGCGCGCTGCCACCCAGCGAGCCGGCGCCCAGCGACCCGGTGCCGAGCGAGCCGCCGCCGCTCAGCGAGGCCCCGGTCAGCGGGCCGAGGTCCGCGACGAGCGAGGACTCGGGCAGCTTGGGCGGCGTCATGTCCAGCGGCATCGACGCCCGGTCCAACGACGAGCCGTTGCGGGGCGACAGGTCGTCGAGCGGCCCGTCGCCGATGCCGTCCCGGCGCCCGCCCGGACGGTAGCTACCCAGTTGCCCGGAGAAACGGTCGTCGGTCTTCGACGATCCGTTGCCGAAGTTTTCGGGGCCAATGTTCACGGTAGGAAGCCTTATCTCACTCGGGGGAAGCGCCACAATCGGTGCGATTCGCGGCACTCATACCTACAACGACGCTGCCGGGGCTACGGCCACGCGAACACGGCAAAACGCCTGCAAAAGCGACCGGCCCGCCCCCGCAGGCGTTACGCCGTGGGAGCGGGCCGGCCGAATAGCGCCGGGGCGTGAGTCACGCCAGGTCGAATTCCCCGTCCTTGGTTCCGTCAACGAAGGCCAGCCACTGCTCCGGGGCGAACAGCAGTACCGCCCCGGCCTTGTCCTTCGAGTCGCGGAGCGCCACTGCTCCACCAACGAACGCCACCTCGACGCAGTTGTCCGAGTACGGACCGCTGCGGGTGCTCTTGCGCCACGCGGCACCGTCGAGGTTCACGCTGAAGCTCCTGGCTTCGATCTCCACTACAGCTCCTTTGTCAGCTTCCCGAACATCGACACTGACTCGTCCGGACGGAGTGCGTTGGCGCGCAAGTAGTCAAAGATGAATCCGTAGCGCTGAAGCTCGTCGTCCTTCTCGAGAAAGAGACCGCCAGCCGCGTTCGAGGCGAACACGAAGTTCTGCCCGGCAGACTCGTCGTACAGCAACATCGTGAATGCCCCGTCCATACCGGCGTGCGCACCGGCGGAGAAGGGCAGAACCTGCAAGGTCACGTTCGGCCACGTGGCCGCCAGGCTCAGGTGCTCGAGCTGGCGCCGCATGACTGCCCTTCCACCGACCGGGCGGTGAAGGACAGCCTCGTCCAGTACCAGCCAGAGATCGATCGGGTCATCCTGAGTGAGTAACGACTGTCGGCCCATTCGGACACGCACCCTTTTCTCGACATCTGTGGCGCCGATGTCGGGGCGGGCGGCGTGGATCATCGCCTGGGCGTACTCCTCGGTCTGCAGCAGGCCGGGGACGACAAGCGCCTCGTAGGAGCGGATGTGGTCGGCGGCGGCCTCGAGCCCCACGTAGGCGCTCGTGAGGACGTCGCCGTACAGCTGCCACCAGCCCTTCTGCCGCGCCTCGCGCGCGATTTTCAGCAGTTGGTCGGCATATTCGGGATCTACGCCGTAGATGTCCAACATGTCGCGCACATCGCGCGGGGTAACACCGGTCTGACCGGTCTCGATCCGGGAGATCTTCGAGCCCGAACACTCCAGCCGCTCGGCGACCTGGTCGATGGTCACGCGCGCGGCCTCACGCAGCCGGCGCAGCTCCATGCCCAGCTGCCTACGCCGGAGGGTCGGGCTGCCTCGTCGACTTGCCACGTTGTCACACCTCCGTGCCGCGGGACCTACGTCGATAACTTACGTATGGATCAGCGCAACATGGTAAAGCCGCGCACGGCGACGCGGCGTGACAATCGTTGACTCATACCTCAGGTGGAAACTTCGTCTTGCAAGTTGCAATGATCAAGATTCTCGGGCAACCTGTGCGTGTTGTTGGGGCCACGGACTGTTCACTTGGCCGATCAATCCACCCCGGATCGACGCAGCGACAAACGATCGAAATCGATCGGCGGTTACGGGCCCGCCCGCGACGGACACCGTGACCGGCTTCCCACAAGCCGACGGACGACGGGAGTTCCACCGTGCTACCGAGGACCGGTGACGTGCTGCGCGTAACCAAAGCCGCGAGTGTGCAGTTCACGCAGCCCATGCTGTTCCGGGTGATCAGAGTCCACGACTGGCAGACGTACGACGGCTGGGCCTGGCTGGACGGCTACCAGCTCAACGGGGCGGGCGACGCGGTGGAGCGCCGCTCGATCTTCGTCCAGCTCCAGGGCCTGCAGCCGGGCTTCGTCTCCCGCGGCCAGCGCACCGCCACCCCGGCCCGCACCACCGTACCGGCCGGCGCCGGCATCCCGGTCGCCGTCGGCTGACCGCCCCTCCCCCATCCTCGATCGGCCACCGCCAGGCGCGGTGGCCGCTTGCTTTGTACGTCAACTGCCGGCTGCCGTTGCCTTGCTTTTGTGCATCAGCCGCTGGCCAACGTGCTCAGTGGCGGGTTGCTTTGTGCATCAGCCGCTGGCCGACGCGCTGGGCGTCGGGGACGGCGGCGCGGAGGCCGGGGCGGCGACGATCAGCGTGACCGTGTCACCCGCGGCGACCGTGGTTCCCTCGCCCGGGCGGGTGGCGATGACCTCGCCGGGCTGCACCGAGTCGTCGGCCCGGCGCTGGACCTCCACGTTCAGCCCGAGCACCTGCAGCTTCACCGTCGCCTCGGCCAGCGTGTTCCCGCGCAGCTGCGGGATCACCACCTGGCCGGCCGGCGGCCCCGCGCTCGTCGGCGGCGGGGCCTCCGAGGACGGCTCGGCCGACGGGGACGGCGGCGCGCTCGAGGCCGGCGCCGGCGGCGAGGCCGAGGTCGTGGCGGCCGGCGGCGCGACCCCGCCGGGCGCGTTCTGGCCGTTGGCGGTGGCCCGGTAGATGAGGTACAGACCCACGGCCAGGGCGGCGACCAACACCAGCGCGACCATGCCGACGATCACCGGGGCGAACCAGGACCGGCCCTGGTACGGGTCCTCTTCCTCCTCCACCCACTCCTGCGGGGCGGAGCGGCGCAGGGAGGGGTCCCCGGGCGCGGGCACCCCGGCGCGGGCCGACCACCGCTCGCCGCGGTCGGCCGGCTCCTCCACCCAGGTCGCGCCGCCCCCGGCACCCTGCACCCGAGTCGCGTCCCCGGGCCGCTGCACCCGCGTCGCGTCCCCGGGGCGCTGCACCCGCGTCGCGTCCTCGGGGCGCTGCACTCGGGTGGTGTCGCCGGGCCGCTGCTCCTGGGTCGTGTCGCCGGGGCGCTGCGCCTGCGTTTCGTCACCTCGGCGGTACACCTCGGTCGTGTCGCCGGGGCGGTGCACCTCGGTCGTGTCGCCGGGGCGGTGCACCTCGGTCGTGTCGGCGGGGCGGTGCACCTCGGTCGTGTCGGCGGGGCGTTGCGGGTGGGTGGTCTCTTCGGGGCCGTGGGCGCGCGTCGCGTCGCTCGGGGAGTCGGGCTGGGGCGATGCGGGGGCTGCGTGCGGTACATCTGCGGCGGCGTCTGAAGCATCCTCGTCGCCGCCGAACGGCCAGAACGGCCGCGTCGAGGACTCGTCGTCGGGCGACCGGTCCGCGTTGTTCCCCATACGTCCAGTTCACCACCTTGTCCGACTTGACCGCCCCTCTCCAGCCACCCAATTCCCCGCCGGGCAGGGCCTTAACACGGCGCGGGCCGGGGCGCTGACGCGAGCCCGACTTCGACTCGCCCGGGTGGACGGCTCGGCGTACGCTGCGCGGCATGGCGGCACGAAGCTGGGCGACCTCGATATTTACGGCGATCGGCGTGGCGGCCGGCGCGGGTGCCGCGCAGCTCGGTCTCGGCTACGGCCTGGGGATCATCTCCTGGCAGCCGACCGGCGACAGCGCGACCGTATGGGTCAGCAGCCTCGCCTGGGTGACCTGGCTCGCCGCGTCCTCGACGGTCATCGGCGCCATCTGCGCCGACCGGCTCGCCGGCGCCGGCACCCCGGTCCCGGCCGACCCGGACAGCTTCGGCGGGCAGGCCCTCGTCGCCGCCTGGCGGGTGGTGATCGCGCTGGCCGCGGCGGTCGGCTCGCTGATCATCGTGCCGCTGGTCGCCATCCCGGCGCGCACGCCGCGGCCGGACAACGCCGCCCCGTACTTCACCGCCGGCGGGTACGCGATCGCCGGGCTCATCCTCGGCCTGCTCGTCGCCGTCGGCGCGCTCGCCGCCCGGGCCATCGCAGCCAACATCATCGCGTCGTCGGCCTGGCTGTGGACGCTCGCCGTGGTCGCCGTCGCCGACGTGGTGCGGGCCGACGGCAGCACCGCCACCTCCGCCCAGCTCGGCACCTGGCAGTTCACCGACGCGACCTGGGTGCGCGGCATGGTCAACCTGCCCAGCGCACTGCTCATGCTGCTCATCGCGCTGGTCATCGGCGCCCTGGCGGCGTGGCCGGCCGGGCGGCGCGGGGACAACCGCGTCGGCGTGGCAATCTCCGGCCTCACCGGGCCGCTGCTGGTGGCCATCGCCTACCTCCTGGCCGTGCCCGCGCTCGGCGAGCACGATCAGCACATGTCGGCGTTCGTCATCGCGCCGTACGCGGTGCTGGCCGGCCTGGCCGGCTCCGTGATCGTGTCCGCCATCGGGCCGCGTGGCTACCACGCCCAGAACCGGGCCGCCCGCCGCGCCGCTGCCGATGACCGCGACACCCGCTCCGCCTCCGAGTACTCGGACTGGGCCGCCGCCCTGGCCGAGGCCGACGCCGCCGAGTCGCGCCGCGGCGATCACGAGGAGGAGCCCGAGCCGCTGCCCATCCCAACCGGCGTGCCCAAGTCGCGGGAGCCGGTCGTGGTCGGCGCGGTCGAACTCGACTCGGGCGCCGTGGATATGGAGGCGGACGCGTACGCTCCGTCGCGGGCCTACGGGCACACGTACTCCTCCAGCCCCGTCGCCAACCGGGCGTACGCCGAGGACACGGTGGAGGAGGAGCCGGCGCCGAGGCTGAACCCGCCTACGGCGACGGGCACGGCGAGCGTCGCCCCGCTGTGGCCTTCCGCCGAGCCGGTCACCGAGGAGGCGCCGGCCAAGCCGTCCGGGCGGGCCAAGCGGGGGCGGGGCAAGCCCGCCGAGTAGCTCGGCCGTTTCAATCCGGGGCCGCTGAGCGGGGGCCACCCGGCCCGCTCGGCTCGGCCAGCGCCGCCCGCTCAGCTCGGCTCAGCTCGGCCTGGTCCGCTCGGGCGACTCAGCTGGGCCCGCTCAGCTCGACCCGGCCCGCTCGGCCGACTCAGCTCGGCCCGCTCAGCTCGACCCGGCCCGCTCGGCCGACTCAGCTCGGCCCGCTCGGCTCGGGCCGGCCCGCTCGGCCGACTCAGCCGGGCAAGAAGGTGCGTGTCCAATAGGCCGACTGCTCTGCTCGGTCGGCCCGCTTGGCTGGATCAGCTCGGCCCGCTCGGCCAGGACGCTTGTTTACTCGACGCGGCATCGGGCGCCGTGTGGCGAGGCTTCGCGGCCCCCCGGGCGGCCGTGTGGCGGTACGGAGGATGCCCGCCGGATGTGAGCCGTGCTTGCATACTGCCGTGTTCGCGAAACTCGGTGCACTCATGGACCGCGGTCGCTGGCCCGTCCTCGGCGCCTGGCTGGCGGTGACGATCGCCGGCGCGGTCTTCGGCGGCGGCCTGTTCGACCGGCTGGCCACCACCGACACGAACCGGCCCGACAGCGAGTCGGCCGTCGGCCAGCACCGCATCGACGCGCTCGCCCCGCGCGGCGCGCTGGTGATCGCCGTGGTGGAGGGCCTCGACCCGTACGATCCGGCGCTCGTCGCCACCGTCGGCGACGCCGCCCGTGATGTGCGCGCCATGCCCGGCGTGAAGGAGGTCAACGACCTCTACACCGGCGTCGGCGGCCAGATCGGCGCGGACAACCGCAGCGTCAGCGTGCAGGTGGAGCTCGATCCGGGGCTCGCCGACGCCCCGCGCGAGGCGCTCGAGGACCAGGTCAAGGCCCGCCTCGAGCAGATCAAGGCGCCCACGGTCCGGGTCGGCGGCACCAAGCTCGCCGAGCGCGCCTTCGCCGACCAGTCCGTGCACGACCTCGCGATCGGCGAGAGTGTCGCCTTCGCGGCGCTGCTGGTCGCGCTGTTCCTGATCTTCGGCGGGGTGCTCGCGGCCACGCTGCCGCTGGCCGTCGCGATCGCCGGGGTGACCGGCTCGCTCCTGCTCCTGCTCGGCATCAGCTACGCGGCGAAGGTGAGCGAGTACTCGCTGAACGTGGTCACGCTCCTCGGCATCGGCCTCGCCGTCGACTACTCGCTGCTCATCGTCGCCCGCTACCGGGAGGAGTTGCTGCGTCACGAGCCGTCCGAGGCCCTGGTCGTGGCCGTGCACCGGGCCGGACGGGCGGTGGCGATCTCCGGACTCGCGGTGACGCTGACCATGGCCGGCCTGACCGCGTTCGCCGAGCCGCTGCTGGCCGCGGTCGCGCTGGGCGGGGCCGCGGTCGTCGCGCTGGCCACGCTCGCCGCCCTCACCCTCGTGCCGACGCTCATCGCCGTGTTCAAGGGGCGCATCCGACCGCCCGGCGAGGGTTTCCGGCTGCCGTTCAAGTTCAAGACCGGCCCAGGTGTACTCGCCGTGCTCGCCACCCGCGCGCAACGCGACCCGGCCCGGGTGGCCGCGCTGGCCACGCTCGGCCTGCTGATCCTGGCCGCGCCCCTGCTGGGGGCCAACCTGGCCAACTCCGACGCCCGGGCGCTGCCGCACTCCAACGAGGCCCGCCAGCAGTACGACATCATGGCCTCGAAGTTCCTCAACCACGAGGCCGAGCCGGTCGTCGTGCTCGTCCAGGCCGGTCCGGAGCGGGCCGAGGTCCGCGACCTGATGAACCGCATCGCCAACGAACTGCCGGACGACCTGCTGCGCCAGGACGTGCGCGACAAGGTGCCCGCCGGCTGGACGATCCTGGACGTGACCCCGAAGGGTGGCGTCGGCGGCACGCAGGGCTACGACCTGGTGCGCCGCATCCGGGCCATGCCCACCCCGGTGGCGAAGTGGGTGACCGGCCCGGTGGCCGAGGTGGTCGACTACCGCGCCTCGCTCGCCGCCCGCCTGCCCGCCGCCGCGCTGATCGTGCTGCTGGTCACCGTCGTGTTGCTCTTCGCGTTGACCGGCTCGGTGGTCATCCCGCTCAAGGCCGTACTGATGAACCTGCTGACCCTGGCGGCCACCCTGGGTGTGCTCGTGGTGCTGTTCCAGTGGGGCTGGGGCCAGGTGCCGCTCTTCTTCGACTCGTGGGGCGGCCTGGACCTCACCACGCCGGTGCTGCTGTTCGTCTTCATCTTCGGCCTGTCCATGGACTACGAGGTGTTCCTCCTGGCCCGGATCAAGGAGGAGTACGACCTGCGCCCCGACACGGGCCGGGCCGTGCTGCGCGGCATCACCCGCTCGGGCCCGGTGGTCACCGCCGCCGCCGTCTGCATCGGCGTCGTGTTCCTGGGCTTCGCCCTGGGTGGCCTGGTCGCCGTCAAGGAGATCGGCGTCGGCATGACGGTCGCCATCCTCATCGACGTCACCGTCGTTCGCGGGCTGCTCCTGCCCGCCTTCATGGCCATGCTGGACGCCTGGAACTGGTGGGCCCCGGCGTTCCTGCGCCGCCGCACCCGCCAGGAGCCGGACGCCGCCCGCGCCTAACCGAGTCGGATATTGACATTGGTCGTGGTTCCGACGCCAGCCTGTTTCGGACCCCCTCCGCTCAGTACCCTTCCACAACATGTCTCCAGTGGCGGATCATGATCCGCAAAACGCCGGGGCCGGCTTCGCCGCGGCGCTGCGGACCCGCCGACTCGCCCGGGGACTGACCCAGGACGAACTGGCCACGAGGGCCGGCCTCGGGGTGCGTACGCTGCGGGAACTCGAGCGCGGCCGGGTGGCCCGGCCGCAGCGCAACACCGTGGCGCTGCTGGCCGACGCGCTGGCCCTGACCGGCCCGGACCGCGAGGCATTCTTGGCCGCGTCGACCGGGCGGCCGCGGCTCCCCCCGCCACCGCATTCCCCGCCACCGTCCTCCCCGCCGCCTTCGTCCCCTTTGCCGGCACCACTCTTCTCCTCGTTGCTGGCGGCGTCGTCGACCTCCTTCCCGGCGCCGCCGTCCCGTGCGGCCCCGCCCGCTCTGCCCGCCTCGCTCTCCTCCGGCGCCTCGCCGCCACCCCCCGCCACAACGCCTCTGCCCACGTCCCGAACCGCACCAACTTCCCGAACCACACCAACTCCCCCAACCGCACCAACTCCCCCAACCGCACCGACGCCCCGGGGCGCGCCGACCTCCCCAACCACGCCAACGCCCCGAACCACATCGACTTCCCCAACGGCGCCAGCGCCCCAGGGCGCGCCGAGTTCCCCGGCCGCGCCGACCTACCGGACCTCGACGACTTCTCCAGCCGTCCCGACGTCCGCGGCCCAGCTGCCGACGAGCCTGTCCATACCGTCGCAGCGTTCTCCTGGAGACGGCCGGCTCCACGCATTCGATTCCGTCCCGGATGCACCGAGCACTCCGAATACCCTGGCCGGCCCCAGCTCGTCGGCGTCGAGCGCAAAGGCGCGGGCCGCCGCAGGGGCACCCGCACACGAAGCACCGGGCGCCAGCAGCGAGGAAGCACGACCCGGCCCCGACCAGTCGGCGTCGAGCGCAAAGGCGCGGGCCGCCACAGGGGCACCCGCACACAAAACACCGAGCGCCAGCAGCCAGGAAGCACGACCCGGCCCCAACCAGTCGGCGTCCAGCGCCCAAGCCTGGGCCGCCTCGGGGGCACCCGCTCACGAGGCGCCGGGCGGCAGCCAGCAGGCGTCGGAAGTCCCTGTTCCCCAGGGGCCGAAACCTCCGGCTTGGCAGCGGTCGGCGCCGACCACAGCGGTGGCCCACTCACCGAACATCACGGCGCCGCTGCCGTTGCCGACGTTGCCGCCGCTCGTCGGGCGGGCGGACGACGTTGCGGAGCTGCTCGAGCTCCTCGGCGCGCCGGAGCCCGATGCCGCCGTGGGCTCGGGCCGTGCCGGTCTCGCGTCCGGACGGGCCGCGGTGGCCCCGCAGCCGGGCGCGGCGGCCGAGGTCATCGCGCTGATCGGCATGGCTGGGGTCGGTAAGACCGGGCTGGCGCACTCGGTGGCACATTCCGTGGCGCTGGCCGGCTGGACCGCGGTCTCCGTGACCGTCACCAATGTATCGGAACCCACCGACATTTTTTCCGCCGTCGCCGCCGTGTTCGGGGTGGCGCGGGCCGACGAGCTGGTGGAGCGGTACGCGGGGCGGCGGGCGCTGTTGGTGCTGGACGGGGTGGACCGGTCGTACCGGGCCGCGGTCGAGTCGATCGGCTGGCTGCGGGCGCGGGTGCCGTCGGTGCGCATCCTGGCCACCTCCCGCCGGCCGCTCGCCGCCGAGCTGCCGGGGGCGGTCGACTGGCAGGTGCAGCCTCTCGAGGTGCCAACAGCCGCGGACATCAAGGCACCGACGGCCAGGTTGTCGACGATCGAGGTGCCGACGACCGGGGACATCAACGTGCCGACGACCTGGGTGCCGACAACCGGAGCGCCGACGACCGGGGACGTCGAAGCGCCAACGGCCGAGGACATCGAGACGATGCGGCGCAATCCGGCGGTGGCGCTGTTCGTGGAGCGGCTGCGGCTGGTACGCCGCGAGCCCGCCCGGGACGACGAGATCCCGACGATCGCGGAGCTGGTACGCCGGCTCGACGGACTGCCACTCGCCATCGAGCTGGCCGCGGCCCGGGGACGGGTACTGGAGCTGACGGAACTGCTGTCGCGATACGGCAACCGGGTCCTGGCACTTGCCCCGACAGAACCGACAGACCCGACGGGCCGCCGCCTGCGCGACGCGGTCGCCGCCAGTTACGAGCTGCTCTCCGAGCGCGAGCAGGCGGCGCTGCGCCGGCTGTCGACGCTGCGCGGCCGGTGGTCCGTGGAGCTGGCCGAGGCGCTGCTCGACGGCGTGGTCGAGGACGTCGAGGCTGTGCTGGACCGGCTCGTCGGGCTGGGCCTGGTGAGCGTGCGCGGCCCGGGGGACCTGCGCTTCCGCCTGCTCGACGTGGTGCTCGACTTCGCCACCGAGCGGTGCGCGGACGCGGGCGAGCTGCGGGCCGCCCGGCTGCGCCACGCCGAGGTCATCACGCGGGTGGCGGTGCGCGTGTCGGCGGACCTGACCGGGCCGGCCGGCGCCGCTGCGGTGGCGCGCCTGGACTACTTGAACAGCGACATCCGCTCGGCGCTGCGGTACGCCGCGGTCCGCGAGCCGGAGGTCGCCCTTCGCCTCGCCGGGGCCATCCCGCGCTGGTGCCGGCTGCGCGGCCGGGACGTGGAGGCCCACCACCTGCTGCGCCGGCTCCTCGACGACCGGCGCACGCGCGACTGTGACCCCGGCGTGCGGGCGTTGGCCCAGGTCGGCGCGGCGATGCTCGCGATGGCGCACGGCCAGGGGGTGCGCGAGCTGCGCGCGACCGAGGCGGCCCTGCAGGTGCTGGCCGAGCGCGGCGACGTGGCCGGCGAGCTGACCGCGCGGGCGCTGCTGGCCGGCATCTGGCAGGCGCTGGGCGGCGCCGACGAGGCGCGCCGGCACAACGAGGTGGTGCTGGGCCTGGCCATCCGGGCCGGCCGGCCCCGCGAGATCGCCGTGGCGCAGAACAACCTCGCCTGGGCCGACATCATGGCCGGCGACCTGGCCGCGGCGGCCCGCCGTCTCGCCGGCGCCGGGCGCCGGGCCGCCGAGGCCGGCGACGCCCGCCTGCGCGCGCTCACGGAGGCCAACCTGGCCGAGGTGGCCCGCCTGGACGGCCGCTTCGACGAGGCCGTCGACCTGGCCCGCGGGGCCGCCGCCGCGATCGGCGAGGTGGGCGACCCGATCCACCGGGTGCGCGTGCTCGGCACCCTTGGCCAGGCCTTCGCCGAGGCCGGCCGCCGGGACGAGGCGACGCGCGTGGTGTCCGAGCTGGCCGCGGTGCCGGGCAGCGCCGGTATCACCGCGATGATCGACGGTTACCTGGCGTTGTCGCGCGGCGACCGCCCGGCCGCGGCCGCCGCCTTCCAGTCGGCCGCCAACCTCCTGGCCGGCCGCGACGACGTCCGCGACGTGCTGGAGGCGCTCACCGGCCTGGCCGCCAGCGCCGATCCCCCGCACCGCGCGCGGGCCCTGGAGGACCTGGCCGACCTGCGGGAACGGGTCCGGATGGCGCTGCTGCCCCGCGAGCGCCGGCTCCTGGCCCACCAGGAAGGCACGGACGAAGACCCCCTGGCGGCGATGTCACGCCTGCCCACCTAACTTCGTCCGTGCCGGCGGCCGACGTTATCCCAGCCAAGAAGCCAAAAAACCGAAAATTCCGACTTGTACGTACAATTGACCCCGGACCTGCCGGTAATTCTGCCGGTAAGCAATCGCTGACCGTCCGTCGCGAGCATGCCTCACGCCGCCGGCCGGCGACAGTAACGAACCGGTGCGCCGAAATGTCGGATATATCCCAACCAAGCGCGAGGGGACCGACCGAAGCGCGAGGGGACCGACCGAAGCGCGAGGGGACCGACCGAAGCGCGAGGGGACCGACCGAAGCGCGAGGGGACCGGCCGAAGCGCGAGGGGACCGGCCGAGGGTCAGGCGGCCGAGCGCATCGACGGCACACCCGAGGTGGCCTCCGGGCGGACCGCGTCACGGATCGTGCGCAGCCCGGTCAGCAGCACTTCCAGCTGCGAGCGGTCGAGCCGGCCGGTGAACCACTCCTCGATCACGGCCAGGTGCCCGGGCAGCACCTCGCGCATCTTGGCCAGGCCGGCCGGGCTGATCACGGTGAACGAGCCGCGGCGGTCGGTCGGGCAGGCACGGCGCGCGGCCAGGCCGTCGCGCTCCAGGCGGTCGACCACCCGGGTCACGCCGCTGGTCGACAGCCCCGTCTGGGCGGCCAGGTCGGTCATGCGCAGCTCGCCACCCGGCGATCGGGCCAGGCGCACCAGCACCTCGAAGTCGACGGTGCCGAGGCCGTGCTCGCCGAGCTGGACGTTGAGCCGCGCGTGCACACCCGAGAAAGCCTCCACGAACAGACCCATGGCGGTGATTCGCGGATCTTCCAGCATTTCGTCGGTCACAGTGCGAGTCTAGCAGAGAGCTTGACGAGCGAGAGTCTGTCGAGTGTATATTTGCGGCGACAATCTTCTTCCGTACCGCACAACCGAGGGAGTCATCATGACGGCACCCGCCAACACCCGCGAGTACAACGGTCTCACCATCCCGACGCCCGGGAAGTTCGAGCTTGACCCGGCGCACACCCGCGTGAGCTTCATCGCGCGCCACCTGATGGTCAGCAAGGTGCGCGGCGGCTTCACCAGCGCCAGCGGCAGCATCGTGATCGCCGAGGACCCGCTGGAGTCGCACGTCGAGGTGACCATCGACGCGGCCAGCATCGACACCGGCGTCGCCGACCGCGACGGCCACCTGCGCAGCCCCGACTTCCTGCACGTGGAGCAGTGGCCGTCGCTGACCTTCAAGAGCACCCGCGTGGTCGGGCTCTCCGGCAACGAGTTCAAGGTCGTCGGCGACCTCACCATCCGTGACGTAACCCGCGAGGTCGAGCTCGACGTCGAGTTCGAGGGCCACGCGAAGAGCCCGTGGGGCCAGGAGGTCATCGGGTTCAGCGCGACGACCGAGATCGACCGCGAGGAGTTCGGCATCACCTGGAACCAGGCCCTCGAGACCGGCGGCGTCCTCGTCGGCAGGAAGGTCAAGATCGAGATCGGCGCCGAGGGCGTGCGCCAGGGCTGAGCCGAGCCACCTGGGCCCGACCGCCGGGAAATTCGGGAATCTCCGATTCGCCGGTGTTCAACCATCGTGCAGAGGGTGGGCGAATTCTCCCACCCTCTGCAAGGTTGTGCTCACCGTCGGCTGACTTCACGTCCGTTTTGTCCCTAGCGGTACATCTGGACTCCTCTTAACGTGAGGGGTCCAAGAGGGGCCAGGGGGCAGGCATGGGCCAGGAAGTCACACGGGGCACCTTCTCGCGTGAGGACCGAGCTCGATACCGACGGAAGGTGCGCCGCTGCCTGGACGTGTTCGCGCTGATGCTCAACGACTTCCGGTTCGACTCCGACCGGCCGATGACCGGCCTGGAGATCGAGGTCAACCTCATCGACCCGGACGCGCAGCCGGCCATGCGCAACGCCGAGGTGCTGGCCGATCTCGCCGACCCGTCGTTCCAGACCGAGCTGGGCCAGTTCAACCTGGAGATCAACGTTGCGCCGCGCGTAATCGAGGGCGATGGGCTGCAGGTGTACGAGCGCGAGATCCTGGCCAG
Source organism: Dactylosporangium sp. NPDC051485 (assembly GCF_040682015.1). Classification (NCBI taxonomy): domain Bacteria; kingdom Bacillati; phylum Actinomycetota; class Actinomycetes; order Micromonosporales; family Micromonosporaceae; genus Dactylosporangium; species Dactylosporangium sp. NPDC051485. The sequence goes on along the minus strand of NZ_JBFAZW010000018.1, from coordinate 53,354 downwards.
CATGGTCCACGCCGACGAGCGCGCCCACAAGTCCGACGCCCGGCTGGTGCTCATCGGGATACTGCCCACGCTGCGGCCCGAGCACCTGGTGCTGGCGAACATGTCCAACGAGCCGCGGTACCGCCTCCTGAATGACCAGATCATCAACGCCCGCGGCGAGGACATCGCGCTCGATATCCGGGGCCAGGAGCGGCTGGAGGCCCAGTCCGACTCGATCGCGGGCGAGTCGGCCTGCACCAGCCTGCAGTTCCACCTCCAGGTCGCGCCCGAGGAATTCGCGATGTACTGGAACGCGTCCCAGGCCATCGCCGGCGTTCAGGTCGCGGTGGGGGCCAACTCGCCGTACCTCTTCGGCAAGCGACTCTGGGCCGAGACCCGCATCGCGCTGTTCGAGCAGGCCACCGACACGCGGCCGGAGGAGCTGAAGGCGCAGGGCGTCCGCCCGAGGGTGTGGTTCGGCGAGCGCTGGATCACGTCGATCTTCGACCTGTTCGAGGAGAACGTCCGGTATTTCCCGCCCCTGCTGCCGATCACCGAGGACGAGGACCCGGTCGCGGTGCTGGAGGCCGGCGGCGTGCCCCACCTGGGCGAGCTGCGCCTGCACAACGGCACGATCTACCGCTGGAACCGCCCGGTGTACGACATCATGAACGGCCGCCCCCACCTACGCGTCGAGAACCGCGTCCTGCCGGCCGGCCCGACCGTGGTGGACCAGCTGGCCAACGCCGCGTTCTACTTCGGCCTCGTCCGCGAGCTGTGCGAGCAGGACCGCCCCATCTGGACACAGATGTCGTTCTCCGCGGCGGAGGAGAACTTCCACACCGCGGCGCGGGAGGGGCTCGACGCCCACGTGTGGTGGCCGGACCGCGGCGAGATCGCGGCGGCCGACCTGGTCCTGGCCGATCTGCTGCCCCTGGCCGAGGCCGGCCTCGATCGCTTCGGCGTCCGCCCGGCCATCCGCGACCGCCTGCTGGGCGTGATCGAGGCGCGGTGCCGCACGGGCATCAACGGCGCGACCTGGCAGACGAGGGTGGTGGAGTCGCTCGAGCAGCGCCACCACCTGGACCGGCCGGCGGCGCTGCGACAGATGCTGCAGCGGTACTCCGAGGGCCTGCACGAGAACGTGCCGGTCCACACCTGGCCGATCTGACCGCCCCGACCGCGATGGGTTACAGGCCGATCGCGCGAGAGATGATCATGCGCTGGACCTCGGACGTGCCCTCGCCGATCTCCAGGATCTTCGCGTCGCGGTACATCCGGCCGACCGGGGTCTCGTTCATGAAGCCATAGCCGCCGTGCACCTGCGTCGCCTCGCGGGCGTTGAGCATCGCCGCATCGCTCGCGGACAGCTTCGCGATCGCGGCCTGGCGCTTGAAGTCACGGCCGTTCACCAGGCGGCTCGCGGCGTCGTAGTAGGCCAGGCGGGCCGTGTGCGCGCGGCTCTCCATGTCGGCGATCTTGAACTGGATGGCCTGGTACTCGGCGATGGCCTTGCCGAAGGCGTGGCGCTGCTTCGCATAGGCGACCGACTCGTCGACGCAGCCCTGCGCGAGTCCCACGCCGAGGGCGGCGAAGGCCACCCGGCCCTCGTCCAGCGTCCGCAGGAACTGGGCGTAGCCCCGGCCCCGCTCGCCGAGCAGATTCTCGGCGGGCACGCGCACGTCGTCGAAGGACAGCTCATGGGTGTCGGAGGCGCACCAGCCGACCTTCGAGTAGCCGGGCTGGACGGCGAAGCCCGGGGTGCCGCTCGGCACGATGATGGCCGACAGCTCCTTGCTGCCGTCGGGGTTGGTGCCGGTGACGGCGGTGACCGTCACCAGGGTGGTGATGTCGGTGCCGGAGTTGGTGATGAAGGCCTTCGAGCCGTTGATCACCCATTCGCCGGTGGCGGGGTCCTGCACGGCGCGGGTCTGGGTGCCGCCCGCGTCGCTGCCGGCGCCCGGCTCGGTCAGGCCGAAGGCGGCCAGGGCCTCGCCGGACGTCAGGCGCGGGAGCCAGTGTTGCTTCTGGGCCTGGGTGCCGTACCGATAAATCGGCATGGCACCGAGGGAGATGCCGGCCTCCAGGGTCACCGCGATCGAGGAGTCGACGCGGGCGAGCTCCTCCAGGGCGACGCAGAGGGCGAAGTAGTCGCCGCCCATGCCGCCGTACTCCTCCGGGAAGGGCAGGCCGAACAGGCCCATCTTGCCCATCTGGCGGACCAGCTCGTAGGGGAAGGCGTGGCGCTCGTAGTAGTCGCCGATCACCGGGGCGACCACGTCGTGCGCGAACTCGCGGACGGTGGCGCGCAGTGCCTCGAGGTCCTCGGAAAGCGCGTAGTCAACCATGGTGCGGCCCCCTTTCAGACCGGTGTGACGCCGTGGCGGCGGCGGGAGAAGGTGCGGTCCTTGGGCCGGGCCGCGGCGAAGCGGCGGACCAGCTCGCCGCGCAGCGCCGCCGGCTCCACGACGGCGTCGACGACGAGCTCGCTGGCCAGCCGCATGATGTCGATGTCGCGGTCGTACTCGGCGCGCTTGGCCGCGACGAAGGCGGCGCGCTCGCCGGCGTCCTCGATCGCGGCGATCTTGTTGGCGTAGACGGCGTTGACCGCGGCCTCGGCGCCCATCACGGCGATCTTGGCGGTGGGCAGGGCGATGGTGGCGTCGGGCTCGAAGCCGGGGCCGGCCATGGCATAGAGGCCGGCGCCGTAGGCCTTGCGCACGACGACGCAGATCTTCGGCACCGTCGCCTCGGAGATCGCCGTGATCATCTTGGCGCCGTGGCGGATGATGCCCTGCTTCTCCACGGCGGAGCCGACCATGAAGCCGGGCACGTCGGCGAGGAACAGCAGCGGCACGTTGAAGGCGTCGCAGAGCTGGACGAAGCGGGTGGCCTTGTCGGCCGAGTCGACGAAGAGCACGCCGCCCTTGAACATCGAGTTGTTGGCCACGACGCCGACGGCCTGCCCGTCGAGGCGGCCGAAGCCGACGGTGAGCTCGCGCGCCCAGAGGGCCTGGATCTCGAAGTACGAGCCCTCGTCGAGCAGGCCGCGGACGACCTTGCGCATGTCGAAGGCCTGCCGCTCGCTCGCCGGGATCTCGGGCATTCCCGTGGCGTCCGTCGCGGCGACGGCAGGCGGGGAGGACGTCCACGAAGACGGCAGATACGACAGATACGTCCGAATTGCCGAGATCGCCTCCTGCTCCGTCTTGCACAGGAAGTGGCCGACGCCGCTCTCGGCGCAGTGGACCCGGGCGCCGCCCATGGCCTCGAGGGTGGTCTTCTCGCCGGTGACCATCTCGACCATGCGGTCGGAGCCGAGGTACATCGACGCATTGCCCTCGACCATGGCCACGACGTCGCAGAACGCGGGGATGTAGGCGCCACCGGCGGCGGAGGGGCCGAAGAGCGCGCAGGCCTGCGGGATGCTGCCGCTGGCCCGCACCTGGGTGTGGAAGATGCGCCCGGCGCCGCGCCGGCCGGGGAAGAGCTCGACCTGGTCGGTGATGCGCGCGCCGGCGGAGTCGACGAGGTACACCATCGGCACCCCGGTCGCGTAGGCCTTCTCGATGATCCGAATGATCTTCTCGACGGTGCGCGCGCCCCAGGACCCGGCCTTGACGGTGGAGTCGTTGGCCATGAGGCAGACCGGCCGCCCGTCGACGGTCGCGGTGCCGGTGATCACGCCGTCGGCCGGGAGTCCGTCGGCGAGGGCGTTGGCGAACAGCCCGTCCTCGACGAAGGAGCCCTCGTCGACGAGCAGGGCGACCCGCTCGCGCGCGAAGAGCTTGCCGCGGGCGGCATTCGCCGTGTGGTACTTCTCGGCGCCCCCGGCCTCGACCCGCTTCCTCAGCTGGGTGAGGGCTTCACCCTCCATGGTGCAACCTCCGCGTCGGCAACCTGAACGATCGTTCACGCCTAACGATCGTTCAGGTTAGCCGACGCGGAGGTGAAGTTCCAAGCCGGACGCGGGTCGGTGTGCTCCCGGCCAGGTGGTCGGTACCCCCTGCGGCTCAGGGGGTACCGCTATGCCGTCGCCAAAAACTGCGTCAGCAGGAGTAGGCGAGCGCCCCGCCCGAGCTGGAGGCGTTGGAGAAGCCCAGCAGCGAGATCGCGTTGCCGGAGATGTTCACCGGCACCTGGACGGTGGTGTTGAGCTGGTTGCCGTTGAGCAGGCCGGCGTTGAAGCCGGTGGTCCAGTCGCCGCAGCCGCCCTTCACCGCGGTGGCGCCGCCACCGTTGCTCCAGCCGTTGCCGTCGCCGTGGTGACGGTGGTGACGACGGCCGTGGTTGTCGTCGTCGCCGTTGCCCGAGCCGTTGCCGTAACCGCCGTTGTTCTGGCCGTTGCCGTAACCGCTGTCGTCACCCAGGCCCGAGCCGCCGCCGTAGCCGTTGTCGCTGGCCGGCGAGAGGCCCGCGCCCGTGCCCTTGTGCTGCTTCTTGGCGTGCTCGTCGAGCGAGGCCGACTTGTGGTTCGAGGTCTTGGCCTTGTGCATGTGGGCCTTGGCCGACGCGTGGTTGGCCTTGACGCCGCTGGCGTTGCCGCTGCTGTGCGGGTAGGCGTTGTTGTTGGCGTTGGCGTCCGGGCCGTAGCCGTCGTCGCCGTTGTTCGAGCCGTTGCCGTAACCGCCGTTGCCCTGGCCGTTGCCGCCACCGTGGTGGCCGTGGCCGTGGCCGTGGCCGCCGCCCTGGCCCGCGCCGTTGACGTCGCCCTTGACCGCGGTGGCGCCGCCGCCGCAGTTGGCGCTGGCGAAGCCGAGGATCGCGATCGAGTTGCCGCACAGGTTGATCGGCAGCTGCAGCGTCGTGTCGGCCTGGTTGCCGTTGAGCAGGCCGGCGTTGTAGCCGGTGGTGTGGTTCGACTCGGTGGCCTGAGCGCTCTCGCCCTTGACCGCCCACGCGCCGCCCTGGCTGGAGGCGCCGGCGAAGCCGAGCAGCCCGATCGCGTTGCCGGAGATGTTGATCGGCAGCTGGGCCGTGGTGTTGAGCTGGTTGCCGTTGAGCAGGCCCGCGTTGTAGCCCGAGGTCCAGTCCTCGGTGCGGTTCGCGACGCCCTCGGTGGCGTAGTTGCCGTTGGTGCCGCCGTTGTAGCCGCCGTTGTTGTTGCCGTTGCCCCCGCCGCGGTGGTGGCGGCGGCCGTGACCGTCGTTGTCGCGGTCGGCGCTGACGCCGCCCTTGACGGCGGTGGCCCCGCCCGAGCTGGAGGCGCTGGAGAAGCCGAGCACCGACACGGCGTTGCCGCTGATGTTGACCGGCACCTGCAGGGTGGTGTCGAGCTGGTTGCCGTTGGCGACGCCGGCGTTGTAGCCGGTCGTCCAGTCCTCCGTGGTGGCGCTCTCGGTGGCGCTGGCGCTCTCGGTCTTGACCGCCGCGGCGCCGCCGCCGCAGTGCGCGTCGGCGAAGCCGAGCACCGCGATCGAGTTGCCGCAGACGTTGACCGGCACCTGCAGCGTCGTGTCGAACTGATTGCCGTTCAGCAGGCCGGCGTTGTAGCCGGACGTCCAGTCCGCGTGCGCGGCGCCGCCCGAAACGAGCAGGAAGCCCGCGGACAGCACGCCGACGTTGAGCGACTTACGAACCCACGTCTTCATGGTGGAAGTGAGACCCTTCGGTAGATTTCGATCCTCGGTACTGCAAATAGGCGCGGTACGAAGCCCATGAGCCTGCGTGCGGGCAGACTCCCCCCGACTCCGCCCTGTCGACGTGCGCCCGGTTTGGTGCGTGGTGCGTATTACGAGATGCCGCGATGTGGTCGATGCGGGTCCGCTGGGACCAAGGCGTGCGCTCCGGCTGTCGGCTCCGCCCTGACCAAGACCGGATAGCCCGCTCGGCGTCGCGGCGGCGGCCGGAACGCCTCAGTCGGGTGAGACTGTCGGCTTCTCGGCTGCGAGCAGCCGCAACTCGACGTCCTCGACCGCCTCCGGCCGGAAGGTCAGCGCCTTCGCGCCGGCCGGTGCGGCGGGCAGCGCGGCGGCGCCACCGTCGTGGTTGACGCCCGAGCCGGCGCCCGGGGCCCCCACGGCGAGACCGACCGCCGGCGGCGCCGGGACGGGCGCCGGGCGGGGCAGCAGCGGCACGTGGTGCGTACCCTGCGCAACGTTGCGGTCCGCGACCGGCTGGGCGTGCGCGCCGGCGAGCCCCTCGGCGGCCCGGAGGGCACGGAGGCGATCGGCCGCACGTGCGGCGACGGCCGGGTCGACGCCAGCACCTCGGGTGCCGGTCGCCGCGGCGGGGACGTCGCCGACGAACCCGTCACGGACCGGCTCGGTCTGGACGACCGGCTCCTGCGTCCGCCGCGGGTGGGTCTTGAGGATGCCAGCCTTTGCCGGCCTCTTGGTGCTCGCGTGCTTCGCGCTCGGCGCGTCTGCCGTCGCCGAGCGGTCGGTCCGGTCCACGGATTGGACCGGCGCCTGGATATGGGTCACCGGCGGCGCGGCCTTCGCCACCGAGTCCAGCGCCGCGAGCACGGTGCCCGTGACAAGGTCACCGTGCTGCTGGCCGGGCAGGCCGGCCCCGGTGCGCAGGCTTGTCACCGGCGAGAGCGGTTCGGGCTGGTCCGAGGCGTGCGCCGCAGAGGCCGACAGAAGCCAGGCGACGCCGGCGAAACCGGCGACGAGCAGGCCGCGGACGGCGTACCTCGCGCAGCGGGAAACGGCCGGCAGCGAAGCCGTGCGCGGGTTGCGCTCGCTCCTCGACTGGGCCATGTCCGCCTCTCAGTACGGGCTCAATGTCGGGCATACGCCCCACATGTGACTCTTTCCGTACTGAGCAACGACCCGCCCCGGCCGGGGACACGCCACAACAACGGGCGAATCGGGCACAAGCCTCACAAGGATCGGGCGCAAGCCTCAGAAGGGGAGGCGCGGACCCGCCTTGAGGACCCCGGAGGGCAGCTCCCGGCCCACGATCCCCTGCGCCAGCTGGGCGGCCTCCAGCAGGGCTTTGAGGTCAATGCCCGTGTCGTACCCCATGTCGTGCAGCATGTGCACCACCTCCTCGGTGGCCACGTTGCCGGTCGCCCCCGGCGCGTAGGGGCACCCGCCGAGCCCGCCGACGCTGGCGTCGAACTCGGTGATCCCGAGCCGCAGGGCGGTGAGGATGTTGGCCAGCGCCGTGCCGCGGGTGTTGTGGAAGTGCAGCAGCAGGGGCAGGTCGGGGTGCCGGTCGCGGACCAGCCCGACGACCTCCTCGACCCGCCGGGGCGTGCCCATGCCGGTGGTGTCGCCGAACGCGACCCGGTCAGCGCCGTCGGCCACGACCCGGTCGACGATGCCGGCCACCCGGGCGGGGTCGACGTCACCCTCGAAGGGACACCCGAACGAGGTCGAGATGATCACCTCGGCGCTCGCCCCGGCGTCGTGCAGCAGGGCGATGAGGCCGGCGATGTCGTCGAGGGACTCGGCGGTCGAACGGTTGACGTTGCGCCGGTTGTGGGTGTCGGAGGCGGAGACGACCACCTCGATCTCGGTGAAGCCGGCGGCCAGCGCCCGCTCGGCGCCCTTCGAGTTGGGGACCAGGGCCGAGTAGCGCACGGCGGGGTTCTTGGTCGCGCGTTGCCACACCTCGGCGGCGTCCGCCATCTGGGGGATCGCCTTCGGGTGCACGAACGAGACGGCTTCTATCCGCCGTACACCCGTCGAGGAAAGGGCGTCGAGCAGCCGCACCTTGTCGTCGGCCGGCACGGGGTCCTCGTTCTGCAGGCCGTCACGCGGCCCGACCTCGCGGATCGAGATCTCGGTCATCGCATCCTGCCCACAATGCCCGTGTCGTAGTCGCCCGAGACGAACTCGGGATGGTCCAGCAGCTCGGCGAAGAACGGCAGGTTGACCTTGGGCCCGGCGATCTCGAACCCGGCCACCGCGGCGCGCAGCCGGGCCAGCGCCTCGGCCCGGTCGGCGCCGTGCACGATCAGCTTCGCCATCAGCGAGTCGTAGCTGGGGGTGACCGTGGTGCCGGCCGCATACCCGGCGTCGACCCGCACGCCGTCGCCGGCCGGCTCGACCCAGGTCGTGATCGCGCCCGGCCCCGGCAGGAACCGCTTCGGGTCCTCGGCGTTGACCCGCACCTCGATCGCGTGGCCGGTGACCGTCAGCGCGGCGGGGTCGAAGCTCGGCGCCAGCCCGGAGGCGACCCGCAGCTGCTCCTCGACCAGGTCCACGCCGAACACGGCCTCGGTGACCGGGTGCTCGACCTGCAGCCGGGTGTTCATCTCCAGGAAGAAGAACTCGTCGCCGACCGGGTCGAACAGGCACTCGACGGTGCCGGCGTTGCGGTATCCGACCGCCTCCCCGGCCCGCACGGCCGCCGCGAGCAGGGCGGCCCGCCGGGGCGGCGTGAGCGCGGGCGACGGCGTCTCCTCGACCAGTTTCTGGTTGCGCCGCTGCACGGAGCACTCGCGTTCGCCGAGCGCCACGACCCGCCCGTCGTGCAGACCCAGGATTTGTACCTCGATGTGCCGGACCCGCGGGAAGTAGCGCTCGATGAGCACGGAGCCGTCGCCGAACATCCGCTCGGCGAACCCGCGCACCGTGTCGTACTGCTTGCGCAGCCCTTCGGCGTCCTCGGCGACCGCCATGCCCATGCCCCCGCCGCCGGCCGCCGCCTTGACCATCACCGGGAAGCCGATCTCGGCCGCGGCCTTCAGCGCCTCGTCCGTCGTGCGGGCCGGCTCCTGGCTCCCGGGCGCCACCGGCACCCCCGCCGCCGCCATGAGGTTGCGCGCGTTGATCTTGTCGCCCATGGCCTCGATCGCGTCCGGCCCCGGCCCGACCCAGATCAGCCCGTGGTTGATCACCTCGGCCGCGAACGCCGCATTCTCCGACAGGAACCCGTACCCGGGGTGGATGGCCTCCGCCCCCGTCGACTTCGCCGCGTCGAGGATCACCCGGGCGTTACGATAGGACTGCGCGGGGTTCGCCGGCCCGATTTCGACGGCCTCGTCGGCCTCGGCCACGAACGGCAGCCCGGCGTCCGCGTCGGAATACACCGCGATCGTGCGAATCCCCAGGCGGCGCGCCGTGCGGATGATCCGCCGGGCGATCTCCCCGCGGTTGGCGACGAGCAACGAACTGAGCATTCGGCCGTCTCTCCTGTGGATAACTCTGTGGGTAGGAATGCGGGCGGCCTGTGGATAACCCTGTTGACGCCCGCGAATGGTCACCCCCGCAGCGCGGATAGGGTCGCCGCGCGCAGCAATTCGGCCCGGCGCGTCCGGTCGACCTCGCCACCGAGGAACGGCGTCGAGTTCATGAGGCCGAACGCCGCGTGGGCCAGGACCCGGGCCTCCCCGTCGGTGAGCTCGCCCTCCCGCAGCGCGGTCAGCGTGCCGACCCACTCCTCGACGTAGAGGCGCTGCAGCCGCCGGATCTGCCGGCGCGGCTCCTCCGGCAGCCGGTCGAGCTCGTGCAGGTGCAGGGCGATGACCGCCGGGTTGGCCAGGGCGAACTCGACGTGGAAGTCGACCAGCGCGGCCAGCGCCGCCGCCGGGTCCTCGCCGGCCTCGGCGATGCGGGCCTTGCCGCCGGTCAGCAACTGCTCGCTGACCGGGATGAGGGCGGCGGCGAGCATCGCCTCCTTGCCCTTGAAGTGGTGATACAGCGCCGGCCCGGTGACCCCGGCGGCCGCGCCGATGTCGTCCATCGAGACACCGTGATACCCGCGCGTGGCGAACAGCCCCACGGCGATCTCGAGAATTTCGTCGCGCCGCGACCGCCGCCGTGGCGGGCGGCCCCCCTCCGCTTCGGCGGACTGGTCGCCCGCCTGGGCGGCCTGCGCACCACCCGCCGACGCCGCGCCGGCACCGGCGGGCCCGGAGCCGCGGGACTGGGTCGGCGGGCGGACGGCTTGCTGTTCGAGCGTCATGGGGAAAGCCTAACCTGGTGTCAAGCCATGGACTGAACGCTCGTTAAGTAAATCACGACCGATTGTTACGTCCAACCCGACCCCTCCGATCTGCGCGCCGAACGCTTCCCGCGGCGCGCTTCCGGGCCCGGCGCTGCGCTACCGCGAAACCCGCCGCCGCAAACAAACTCCTTGCCCCGGCGGGCCATCACCCAGCCGGTGACGGGCGACCGGAGAACACGCGGACCGGACGAGCGCGCCCAGGCATCGCGGCAGGCGGACCGGTGTGAAAGGCCGACCGCGAGCGTAACGGTGGAGGGCGGGCCCACGGAGCAGAACTGCCCCTGGACAGGCCCCGACGGGGTCCCTCGGCCGGGGCGATCGCGCCAGCCCGACCGGAGGACCGGGGCGATCTCGGCAGCCCGACCGGAGGACCGGGGCGATCGCGGCAGCCCGACCGGAGGAGCAGAGGGCGCCGCTGGTGGTCCCGCGGCGGCCGACCCGGATGAACAGCCCGGGGCGGCCCGCAACGACTGCGCACTGCCTCAGGTGCGCGCCCTTACTGCTGCAGGTACGCGCCGCGGATCTGCTCGGCCTCCTCCGCGCGGCCCTGGGCCTCCAGCGACTCGGCGAGCATCCAGGCCGTGTTCTGCTCGATCCGGGACCCACGCGGCGCCACGCCCAGCACCCCCCGCAGCCGGGTCTCGGCGCCGGCCGGGTCGCCCAGGCGCATGAGGCACTCGGCGTGCAGGAAGTCGGCGTCCAGGGCCTCGCCGAGGGCGCCGATCAGGCGCAGGGCCTGGCTGGCGATCTCGCAGCGGTGGGCGGCGTCGGCGGGGCGGCCGTCGCCGATGTAGACGCGGGCGGCATCGCAGCCGAGCATCGCCTTCTGCCAGATCAGCCAGGGCTCGTCGCGGTGGGCGGTGGTCTCGAACTGGCGGACCAGCGCGTCGGCCTCGTCGACGGCGGCGACCGCGGCCGGCAGGTCGCCGGCCCAGCGCAGTGAGAGGGCGCGCATGCGCCGGCAGTGCAGCTCCGACAGCATGTTGCCGCAGGACTTGAAGACGTCGGCGGCGGCCGTGAACCGCTCGGCGGCCTCGGCGTCGCGATCCATGTCGTAGAGGACCTGCCCGGTCTCCTGCAGCATCCGGCCCCGGGCGTGCGGGTCGTCGTAGTCCTCCAGGCCGGCCGCGAGCCCTTCCAGCAGCCCGAGCGCCTGCTCGGCCTCGCCGAGCTCCCGGTAGATCCGCGACAGCAGATAGCGCACCCGGTCGGCCTGCTCCTGGGCCCCGGCCCGGTCGAAGACGTCGAGGGCGCTCTCCCCCGCCTCGGCCGCGTCCAGCGCCAGCCCGGCCTGCAGGTAGCCGGCGGCGAGGTCGTGGCGCACCAGCGCGGCCGGGATGTCCTCGCCGTGCGAGACGTGGTCGGCCACCGCCTCGACCAGGTCGTCGACCGCCTCGGCGGCGCGGCCCCAGGCCAGCCGGGCCCGGCCCCGCCCGACCAGCGCGTTGAGCCGCAGCGTGCGCTCGACGTCGAGGCCGAGCGCGATGTCGAACGAGGCGACCGACTCGTCGTAGCGCTCGAGATTGCCCAGCGCGTGCCCGCGGATCACCGCCGGGATGGCCGCCGGCGGCGGGTTGCCGAGCGCCGCGTAGTGCTCCAGGGCCTGCCCGGCGGCGACCTCCGCCTCCTCGTACTCCTCGAGGATCATGAACACCCGGGCCCGCCGACCGGCGAGCTCGGCCAGCAGCGTGGGCTTCTGCGGTCCCTCGGCGACGGCCGCGTCGACCGCGGCGAGCGCGTCGGCGGGCCGCTCCAGCCGCAGCAGCGCCCACTCGGGCCGCAGCCGCGCCTCGGCCCGCGTGTCGGCGTCGGCGTCGGGGTGGGCGACGATCCGCTCGGTGAGGGCGGTGAGGTCGGCGAGCATCGCGTCGTCGGCGTCGCGGCACAGGACGGCCCGCGCCTCGGCCTCGAGGGCCTTGAGCTGCGCGCCGAGCGCCCGATGAGCGGCGGCGACCTCCTGGAACAGCGCGCGGGCGGCCGGCCCGCCGTCGTCGCGGATCGCGGCCAGGCGGGCCTGGCCCTCCAGCCGCCGCGCCGCCATGTCGGCCGGCGGGTCGGGCAGCAGCTCGTCGAAGCGCTCGAACGCGGCCGTCGCCGCCTCGATCCGGTGCTCGTCGTAGAGCTCCCAGGCCCGCTCCAGCAGCGCGGCCGGGTCGTCGGGCAGCGGGGGCAGCTCGGCCCGGACGAGGTCGGCGGCCGCGGGCGAGCCGACGGTGCCGGGCCAGCCGGGCCGCCGCTCGGCCAGGTGCCGGGCGTCGGCGCTCAGCGGCAGTTGGTCGATCAGGGGGGCCGCGGCCAGGGTGGCCTCGGTCCGCCGGGACACCGCGGCGTTGCCGTTGCGCTCGTCGAACTTGGCGGCCCACTCGCGGGCCCGGGCGGCCAGCCGCGCGCCGAGCTCGCCGGCGGTCGCGTCGCCGGCGGGCAGCCCGGGCTCGACGCGGCTCAGCAGGAGCGCCGCCGCGGCCGCGAACTGCATCTCGGCCTGCGGGGTGGGGGCCCGGTCCAGCCAGGGCAGGTGCCGCTGGACCAGCTCCAGGCCGCGGGTCTCGTTGCCGGTGCGGGCGCAGAACTCGACGTGGTCGGCGATGCTCTGCAGGTCGGCGATGTTGCCGCGCAGCCGCCGGTAGGCCTTGCGGTGCGCGTCGACCGCCTCGTCGAGCCGGCCGGTCCGCACGAACGGCACCAGGAGCGACGTCAGGATCGACTGCGGCTGCTCGATGCAGGTCAGCTGCCCGGCGAGCACCGGCCCGGCAATTGCCAGCGCCTCCTCGTCGCGCCCCCGGGTGACGAGGTGGTCGACCTTCGCGCCCGGGTCGCAGCCGGCGCAGTCGGAGTTGCGGTCGCGGGGCGCGGCGCACCACTTCGCATACCAGTCCTCGGCCGACGGATCTTCGAGGTGCGCGGCCACCACGTAGCGGTAGGCGTAGACGGCGTGCAGGCTGTGGCCGCCGGCCCGGAAGCGCCGCTCCATGTCGTCGAGCACGTCGTGGGTGCGGGCCAGCGGCACGGCCGGGAACTTCAGCAGGCCGTTGACCATGTACTTGAAGTGCCACAGCAGCGTGTGCTCGTCGTCGGCGTCGAAGCGCTCGGGATGCTTGTCGTACTCGGACCGGCACCAGGAGAACGTGACGAACGAGCGGGCCGGCTCACCGCCGTGGACGTATGCCGTGGTGGCGAACATCCGGGAGGCGAGCCGCAGCTGCTCGTGCCCCCCGGCGTCGGCGTGGGCCATGACCTGCTCGACGAGCGCGATCTGGGCCGCGCCGTAGGGCATGTGATACGCATCCCGCAGCAGCGACCACAGCTCTTCTTCACTCTTCATGACCGACCGCCCTGTTGAGGAGACCGAGGAACGAGCCGTTGAGCAGCGCGGCATCCGCCGGCCGCAGGGGATGGTGGCCGAGCAGCAGGGCCTGGCCGTAGAGCCCCTCGACCGCCAGCCGGACCAGCTGGGGGTCGGGGATCTCGGTGACCCGCCGCACGAGCGGGTTGCGGTAGTTGAGGACCAGCTGGGGGCGGTCCTGCTCGTCGGTGCGGGCGAGCGCGTCGAGCACGTCGGCCCACACGTCGTCGGCCCGCTCGCGGGTGGCCCGCAGTTCGGCCGCGAACGAGGCCGAGCGGCTGGTCAGATACATCGCCGGGAGCCCGGCCGGGTCGAAGACGCGCAGCACGACCTCGCAGCCGAGGCGGTCGAGGGCGCGCTGGGCCATCTGCAGGAACGGCCGCTTGGCCAGCTCCACGCCCGGGTCGAGCCCCTCGAAGGCGGTGCTGAGGTCGCCGGGCTCGATCCGCTCGATGAGGGCGCCCGGCTCGACCTGCGGCAGCCGCTCGACGATCTCGGTGTCGTAGATGTAGCCGGCGTTGACCAGCGGGATGCCCTGCGCGGCGGTGACGGCGCCGATCTGACGGAACTCGTCGACCTGGGCGGTGTAGCGGACCAGGCCGTGCTGGGCCCGGAACTCGGCCAGGGTCATCCGCCCGGCGTTGGTCTCCATCGGCCACCAGCGCTCGACCAGCCGCAGCATCTCGTCGTCGTGCAGGGCGAGCGCCTTGACCCCGAGGTGGTGGACCTCGAGGAACTCGCCGAGCCGCTGCGGGCTGCGCCCGGCCAGCCGGACCAGCCAGCCGCGCAGCTGGTCGCCGAGGGCCTCCCGGGTCGACTCCAGCAGCGCGTCCTCGTAGAGGGCCTCGCGGCTGGCGGTGGGGCGAAGCTCGCTGGTGTCGATGACGCAACGGGCGAAGAACGCCCACGGCGGCAGGACCCCCTCGGCGCCCTCGGCCAGGAGCATGCGCTTGAGGTAGACGCGGTGACCGGCGCGGGCCGCCGGGCTGGTCGGCGTCGGGAGCACGAACGCGACCCCGGTGAGGCCGGCCTCCGGCACCGCCAGGTCGACGACGTCGAAGGGGACGAACCCGAAGACCTCGCGGCAGTATTCGACGAGGCGCTCCCGCCGGCCCTCGGCACCGCCCTGCCAGGGCGGCCCGTCGCCGCTGACCGCCCGGCCGGCGATGTCGACCCGGAACGGCAGCAGCGAACCGTAGAGGCCGGCGAGCTCGGTGACGGTGTCGCGGCGCAGCCACTCCCCGGCGTCGCGGCGCGGGACGAGGGTCACCGTGGTGCCGACGTCGGCGCGCTCCTGACCCTCGGTGGTCACCGAATAGCGGCCGTCGGCGAAGCCGCGCCACAGCACCGCCGGGGCGCCTTCGGCCCGGGTCAGCACCCGGATCTCGTCGGCGACCAGGAAGCAGGAGAGCAGGCCGATGCCGAACTGGCCGAGGAAGTCGTGCCGGGCGAAGCCGAAGTCGTCGCGCTTGGAGCTTCGCCCGATGGTGGCCAGGAACTGGTGCACCTGCTCCTCGGTGAGCCCGATGCCGGTGTCGTGCACCCGCAGCGTGCCGTCGCCGGTGACGTCGGGCGGCTCGATGCGGATCGCGGCCCGCGCGCCCTGGTCGTGCGCCCGCCGGGCGGTGATCGCATCGACGGCGTTCTGCAACAGCTCCCGGATGTATACGCGGGGGCTCGCGTAGAGGTGGTGACTGAGGAGATCGACAACGCCGCGGAGGTCAACTTGGAACGTCCGGTCCACGCGGGCAACCTACCGCGTGCGTACGACATTTCCCGCCCCGGTTTCCGCTCCCGGGCGATCCACTATCTTCGGCGAGGTGAATCTTCGCGCCGCGGCGGACAGCCTGACCGGTCTCTCCGTGGGGGACGCGCTCGGCGCGCCGTTCGAGATGCGTCCACCGATGGGTGACGAGGCCGCGTTCGTGCCGCCGCCGGCGCCGTGGCGCTGGACGGACGACACCGAGATGGCCTGCGCGCTGCTGCGGGTGGCGCAGCGGGGCGGCCGGGTCGACCAGGACGAGCTGGCGCGGGCGTTCGCGCTGCACTGCAGCGACGACCGCGGCTACGGCCGGGGCGCGAGGATCCTGCTGGCCAGCATGCGCGAGGGGGTGCCGTGGCGGGCCGCGGCCGGTGCGTTGTTCGCCGGGCGGGGCTCGGCCGGCAACGGGGCGGCGATGCGGGTGGCCCCGCTGGGCGCGCTGTTCGGCGCCGATCCTGACACCGCGGCCCGGGAGGCGGCGCTGTCCGCCGAGGTGACCCACCGGCATCCGGAGGGCGTGGCGGGGGCCGTGGCCGTGGCGCTGGCGGCCGCGTTCGCCGCTTCCCGCGGTACCGCTGCCGGGTCCGGCTTGTTGCGAAGCGTCCTGAACCAGTTGCCGCCGTCGGATGTGCGCGACGGCATCGGCCGGGCCACCCGCATCGCCCCCGGCACCGACCCCGGCGAGGCCGCCGCCGACCTCGGCAACGGCTCGCACGCGCTGGCCCAGGACACGGTGCCCTTCGCGCTGTGGGTGGCGGCGGCCCACTTCGAGGACTACCCCGCGGCGATCGAGGCGTGCGTGCGGGCCGGCGGCGACGTCGACTCGACGTGCGCGATCGTCGGGGGGATCGTCGCGGTCAACGTCGGGGAGGCCGGCATTCCGCGCGATTGGATCGACGCCCGCGAACCGCTGCCGGAATGGTTCCACAAGCCGTAATCACGGTACGTGAGCATTGGGGGTTCGCGCAGGCGAATGCTATATATTGACCGTCACGACGGTCAGGTGGCGGGTGATATCGGGCATGAGCTGCAGGGGGGCATGATCGAACCACACTCGTCATCCGTGGCGAATGAAGGATTTTCGGCGTCGGCAGGGGTAACAATGTGCTCATGTCAGACCCTGCCGCGACCTATCGACTCGGTATCGTGTCGACCTATCTGCCGCGCCAATGCGGTCTCGCGACCTACACCGCGGACCTGCGCGAGGCACTGGGTGTCGCCACCGACGATCTGGAAACAGTCGTCGTGGCCATCGACCGTGACGGGCTCTCCTACGGCGACGAGGTCGTCGCCACCATCAACCAGGACCGCATCGAGGACTACTCCGCGGCGGCCCGCGTCCTGCGCGAGGCCGGCGTCCAGGTCGTGCTGATCCAGCACGAGTACGGGATCTTCGGCGGGCCGGACGGCTCGCACCTGCTCGAGCTCACCCGCGCGCTCAACGCGTGCGGCATCCCGTACCTGCTGACGCTGCACACCGTGCTGCCGAAGCCCTCGCCGGGCCAGGCGGCGACGCTGCGCGCGCTGTGCGCCCGGGCGGCCCGGGTGACGGTGTTCACCGAGACCGCCCGCCGGGTCGCGATCCGCACCGGCGTTGCCGCGGGCCACCAGCTCGTCGTCGTGCCGCACGGCGCGCCCGAGGCGATGCGCCGCCCGCCTGAGCCGGCGACGCTGCGGCCCGAGCTGCGCGAGCTGCTGGACAAGGTGCGGGGCAAGCCGACGCTGACCACGTTCGGCCTGCTCGGCAAGGGCAAGGGCATCGACATCGCGATCGACGCGCTGGCCGAGGTGGTCCAGAAGAACCCCGACATCCAGTACATCGTGGCGGGCACGACGCACCCGGAGATCAAGCGGCAGGAGGGTGAGGTCTACCGCGAGAGCCTGCAGGCGCAGGTCCGCTCGCTCGGCCTGGCCGGCAGCGTGCACTTCGTCGACGCGTTCCTGGCGCTGGACGAGCTGTCGGCGATCCTGCACGCCAGCACGTTGTTCGTCACGCCGTACCGTCAACCGGAGCAGATCTGCTCGGGCGCCCTCACCTTCGCGCTGGGCGCCGGGCTGCCCGCGGTGTCGACCTCCTACAGCTACGCCGAGGACATGCTGGCCGGCGGGGCCGGGCGGGTGGTGCCGATCGGCGACGGCGGCGCGCTCGCGGCCGAGATCATCGACCTGCTCACCGACACCCGGGCGCTGGCCGCGGCCAAGGCGGTCGCCGAGTCGTGCGCGTCCTGGCTGCCCTGGCCGGCGGTGGCCGCCCGGGAGGCCGACCTGTTCGCCGACGTGGTGCGCCAGGCCCAGGCCGCCTCGGCCGGCCCCGGCCACGCGACGGCGGCCGCGCCGCTGCTCAACCTCGATCACCTGGACCGGATGACCGACGAGATCGGCGTCATCCAGTTCTCCCGCGGGCCGAACCCGGACCCGTCGTCGGGGTACTGCGTCGACGACGTGGCCCGGCTGTCCATCGTCGCCGCCGACCTGCTCGCCGTCGGCACCGACGCCAAGCAGACGGCGCTGGCCACCCGGTGGCTGCGGCAGTCGATGCGCTTCCTGACCGCCGCTTACGACCCGTCCGGGGCGATGCACAACGTGCTCAGCTACGGCGGCACCTGGCAGGACTGGCCGCACTCGGGCGACCACGTCGGGCGCACGGTGTGGGCGCTGGGGGTGCTGGTGGGCACCCCGGCGGTGCCCGACGACATCAGGCGCCCGGCCGCGGCCCTGCTCGACGAGCTCGGCCCGCGCACCGACGCGCTGCCCGCCGTCGGCCTGCGCTCCTGCGCCTACGCGCTCATCGGCCTGGCCCGGGCCGGGCGGATGGAGCAGGCCGTGCCGCTGCTGACCCGGCTCGACGAGGCGCTGGTGGAGACCTCGGCGGCCGACCCGGGCTGGCGCTGGTTCGAGCCGGAGCTCACCTACGACAACGCCCGCCTGCCGCAGGCCTTGCTGCTCGGGGCGGCGCTGCTGCAGGACGACGACGCGGTCGCCCGGGCGGTGGCCGCCCTCGACTGGTACGTGCAGCACGTGGGCCTGGCCGACGGCACCCTGCGCTGCGTGGGCAACCGCTGGCACCGCCGGGGCGAGTCGCCGGCGCTGTGGCTGGCCGACGACGGCGACGAGCAGCCGATCGACGCCGCCGCGGTCACCGAGGCGCTGGTCGACGCCTGGCAGCACACCGCGGACCCGCACCTGGCCCGGCTGGCCGGCTGGAGCTACGCGTGGTTCCTGGGGCGCAACCGCGCCGGTGCCCGGCTCTACGTGGACGCCACCGGCGCGTGCCACGACGGTTTGTCTGCTACTGAGCCAAATGGGAACCAAGGCGCCGAGTCCACGCTAGCCTATTACCAAGCGCTCCTCAGCCTGCTCCGGGCCGGTTTGGCCGCGTTGCCGCACCCTGTGGCGGCCACGACCCCGGTTCCCACCTCCCTGCCGGTAGCCACGCTCTCCAAGCCCACGAACAAGGGTCGCGTGGTCGGCCGGGCGTCGGCGGGGTTCAGCGCGACCGCCACACCGCCCCGTCTGCGCACCACGGAGGACCATTCCGATGCATTTTGACGCGGAGCTCTTCCACCGGGACGCGAACAATCCCCTGCTCACAGCGGGGGACTGGCCGTACCCGATCAACAGCGTCTTCAACCCGGGCGCCTGCCTGCACAACGGCGACACGGTCCTGCTCTGCCGGATCGAGGATCGCCGGGGCATCTCCCACCTGACCGTCGCCCGGAGCAAGGACGGCCGGACCAACTGGGTCGTCGAGGGCAAGCCGCTCATCGCCGACGACCCGACCGATGCGCACAGCTGCTGGGGCGTGGAGGACCCGCGGGTCACCTACGTCGAGGAGCTGGGCGCCTACGTGATCGCCTACACGGCGTACGGGCCGGGCGGCCCCTGCGTCGCGCTCGCGCGGACCGAGGACTTCCTGTCGGTGGAGCCCCTCGGCGTCGTGATGCCGCCCGAGGACAAGAACGCGTCGCTGCTGCCGCGCATGATCAACGGGCAGTACGTGCTCTTCCACCGGCCGGTGTCGGTGCTGTCCGCCCGCGCCGACGTGTGGCTGTCCAAGTCCACGGACCTGCGCTCGTGGACGACGCCCGAGCCGGTGATGCAGGCGCGCTCCGGCCCGTGGTGGGACTCCACCCGGATCGGCATGGGGCCGCCGCCGATCGAGACGCCGCACGGCTGGCTCGCCGTGTACCACGGCGTCAAGGCGATGGTGGCCACCTCCATCTACCGGGTCGGCCTGGTGATGCTCGACCTCGACGACCCCACGAAGGTCATCCGGCGCACGCCGAGCTGGGTGCTGGGGCCCGACGCCGAGTACGAGCGGGTCGGCGACGTGCCCAACGTGGTGTTCCCGGCGGGCATCATCCACGATGAGGCCCGCGACGAGCTGCGCATGTACTACGGCGCGGCGGACCTCACCGTGGCGATGGCGAGCGCCAAGTACTCCGAGGTCGTGGACTACCTGGTCTCGCTCCCAGCCGAAGACGAGTAGGACGAAAACGGGAAGGGGACCTCCGCTACCTCGGCGAGGTCCCCTTCGCCACCGGCACGCGGACCAGGTTGCCCCACTCCGTCCACGAGCCGTCGTAGTTACGCACGTGCCGGTAACCCAGCAGGTGGGTCAGCACGAACCAGGTGTGCGACGAGCGTTCGCCGATGCGGCAGTACGCCACGACGTCGTCGTCCGGCGCCAGCCCGAGCTCGCCGGCGTAGATCGCGCGCAGTTCGTCGGCCGGCTTGAACGTGCCGTTGTCGCGGGCGGCCTGCCTCCACGGCTTGCTCACCGCGCCCGGGATGTGGCCGCCGCGCAGCGCGCCCTCCTGCGGATAGTCGGGCATGTGCAGCAGCTCGCCGGAGTACTCACCCGGCGAGCGCACGTCGACCAGCGGCCGGTCCGCGGCGATGTGGGCGAGCACGTCCTCGCGGAACGCCCGGATGGGCGCGTCGTCGCGGGTGACGACCGGGTACTTCGTCGCCTCCCGCACCGGCACGTCCCTCGTCATGGGCCGCCCCTCGGCCGCCCACTTGGCCCGGCCGCCGTCGAGGATGCGCAGGTCACGGTGGCCGAACAGGGTGAACACCCACAGCGCGTAGGTGGCCCACCAGTTGAAGTTGTCGCCGTAGAAGACGACCGTGTCGTCGGGCCCGATGCCCTTCGCCGAGCACAGCGTGGCGAAGCCCTCGGCGTCGAGGTAGTCGCGGGTGACCTGGTCGTTGAGCTCGGTGTGCCAGTCGACCTTGACCGCGCCGGGAATGTGGCCCGTGCCGTAGAGCAGGACGTCCTCGTCGGACTCGACCACGACCAGCCCCGGCTCGCCGAGGTGCTCGGCCAGCCAGCCGGTGGTGACGAGCCGCTCCGGGTCTGCGTAGGCGCCTAGCTCGGGCGCCGGATCGGAACTCACAGCCATACCTTCGAGCCTAGTGACGCTATTCGGTGAGCGGGGCCAGCTCCGGGCGCTTGGCGGTGACCATGTCGCCGGAGGAGCGCCCGGTCAGCCTGCGTTTCACCCACGGCGCCAGGTGCCGGGTCGCCCACTTGGCGTCGGCCGCCTTGCGCGACATCCAGGACAGCTCCTCCGGCGGGGCCGGCGCGGCCAGCCAGTCCGGGTCGCAGGTCACGCCGAGCGCGGTCATCACCTGGCCGGCGACGCGGCGGTGGCCGGCCGCGGACAGGTGCAGGCGGTCGGGGGCCCACAGCCGCGGGTTGGCGAACTCCGGGTCGTCCCACAGGCTCACCACGTGGGCGCCGTGCTTCGCGCCGACCGCGGCGATGGCGCCGTTGAACTGCTCGACTCGGGGGCGCAGCATCTTGCCACCCGGCATCCGGCCGGTCATGTCGACCCAGCAGAAGAGCACGACGTCGGCGCCGGTGGCGCGCAGCTTCTCGATCGTGCGGTCGAAGCGGTCGGCCACCACCTGCGGGTCGAAGGAGCGGCGCAGGGCGTCGTTGCCGCCGCCGGCGAAGCTGACCAGGTCCGGCTTCATCGCGACGGCCAGGGGCACCTGCTCGGCGACGATGTTGTCGAAGAGGCGTCCGCGCACGGCGAGGTTGGCGTACCTGAAGGCCGGCTCGCCGCGGGCCAGCGAGCCGGCCACCAGGTCGGCCCAGCCGCGATAGCCGCGCCCGTCCGGGCGTTGGTCGTCGAGGCCCTCAGTGAAGCTGTCGCCCACTGCCACAAAGCTTCCCCAGCGTCCCACGTCGGTGCTCCCCCCGGTCGGTCCGTCCCCGTTCGGCATCCTCGCAGCCGGTTCAGGACCGGGAAAGCGACTTTGGCCCAGACCACACCACCATCCCTCAAGTGACGAATCTCACTCGGCAAAAGGCTGGCTAGAGTCGACGGATGATCCTCGTGCCGTACCACCTGGACGAACGTCTGCACGGGCTCGAGGCCGACCTGCCGGCCCCGCCCGGCGACGAGGTCACCGCCGAGCTGCCCGACGGCGACGTCTGGGCCCGGCTGGCCGTCCTCTACGACCGGGTCGCGGACCGGGTGGCCGCGCGGGTGGCGGCCGGCGATCGGCCCGTGGTCGTGTCCGGCGACTGCACCGTGTCGCTCGGGACCGTGGCCGGCCTGCAGCGGGCCGGTGTGAACCCGTCGGTGGTGTGGTTCGACGCGCACGGCGATGTGCAGTCGCCGGAGACGACGACGTCGGGGTACATCGGCGGCATGCCCCTGCGCCTGCTGGTCGGGCACCGTCCCGATCTCATCGCCGACCGCCTCGGGCTGCGGCCGGTGCCGGAGGAGCGCGCGGTGCTGGTGGACGCGCGGGATCTCGACCCGGCCGAGGTCGACTACCTTGCCGGGGCGAGGCTCGTGCGGTACGACATCGAAGCTCTGGAAATCCCCGAAGGCCCACTGCTGGTGCACGTGGACCTCGACGTCGTGGATCCTCGCGAGGTGCCGGGGGTACTCTTCCCGGTCAACGGCGGGCCCACCGGCCCGGCGGTCGTGGCGGCGGTCGACCGGCTGATCGCCACCGGCCGGGTCGTGGCGATGGACGTCGCGTGCACATGGCGCCCAGACGGCGGCAACGCACAGCGGCGCGACCTGGTCGCCGCCCTTACTGAGGGACTTTAAAGGAAACCTACAGAGTTTCCAACCGTGCGTGGTCAAGGAATAGCGCAGCGTACTGA
Organism: Dactylosporangium sp. NPDC051485; assembly: GCF_040682015.1. Lineage (NCBI taxonomy): Bacteria > Bacillati > Actinomycetota > Actinomycetes > Micromonosporales > Micromonosporaceae > Dactylosporangium > Dactylosporangium sp. NPDC051485. The sequence goes on along the minus strand of NZ_JBFAZW010000018.1, from coordinate 31,235 downwards.
ACCCCTGGCATTGCGTGTACCAAATGGCCGAACGCGGGACCCACGAATCGCTTAACTAGGGAATATTGGTACCCGTGAGAGGACGCCATCGGGCGACAGACCTGCGTAGCAACGGGTTCGTCGCCCTCGCGGCCGGCATGGTCCTTCCCCTCCTCGCCATCGGTGGCGTCTACGGCGGATATCGGGTCATGTCGACGTCCGGCTGCTCGGGGACGGTGCGCCTCGCCGTCGCCGCCAGCCCGGAGATCGCGCCGGTGATCAAGGACGCCGCGGCCCGGTGGGTCAAGACCGAGCCGCGGGTCGACAACGAATGCGTCGCGGTCGACGTGACCGCAGTCGGATCGGCGGAGGTCGCGGCCGCCGTGGCCGGCGAAGGCGGCGCCACGGTGCCCGGGCTCGGCCAGGCCGACGGCAAGACCCAGGTGCCCCAGGTCTGGATTCCCGACTCCTCCATGTGGCTGCAGCGGATGCGCGCCGCCCGCGGGGACCTGGTCCCGCAGGCCGCGCTGTCGCTGGCCCGCAGCCCGATCGTGCTGGCCGTGCCGGAGCCGACGGCGAAGGCGCTGGGCTGGATCGAGAACAACGTGACCTGGAAGCAGGTCCTGGAGCAGATCGTCGGCGACACCCGGGTCCAGCCGGGCATCGTCGACCCCAACCGCGACTCCGTGGGCGTGTCGACGCTGGTGGCCATGGCCTCGGTGCGCGACCAGTTCGGGCCCAGCGGCGACTCGCTGACCGTCGGCGCCGTGAAGTCGCTGATGGCGGGCAAGTCGGAGCAGCAGACCGGCCTCGTCGGGCGGTTTCCCCGCGACGCCGACCCGAAGACGCTCTCCACCGCGGTAACCCTGGCGCCGCTGTCGGAGCAGGCGCTGCACACCTACAACGCGGCCGGCCCCGCGGTGCCGCTCATCGCCGTGTACCCCGATCCGGCCCCCATCGCGCTGGACTTCCCCTTCGCGGCCATGCCCCGGCTCTCGCCCAACCGGGCCGCGGCCGCCGAGCAGTTCCGCACCATGCTCTCCGGCGCGTCGTTCCGCGACATGCTGGCCCAGCACCAGCTGCGGGCCAACGACGGCTCGGTCGGCACGGGGATGACGCTGAGCCCCAGCGCCCCGGTCGGCGGCCAGGTCACGCCGGTGCCGGACGCCGCGGTGATCTCCAAGGCCCTGCAGATGTGGGTCGAGATCACGCAGCCGTCGCGGATGCTCGCCGTCGTCGACGTGTCCGCGACGATGAAGACGCCGGTGCCGACCGCCGGCGGGCTGACCAAGGAACAGGTTGCCGTCCAGGCCGCGCAGGGCGGCCTGGACCTGTTTCCGGACTCGTGGGCCGTCGGGCTGTGGGCCTTCTCCACCGGCATGCCGGGCGGCCACCACTACCAGGAGCTCGTCCCGATCGGCCCGCTGACCTCGCAGCGCGACCAGCTGCGCGGCGCGATCGGCGGGCTCAAGCCCAATCCCAAGGGCGGCACCGGGCTCTACGCTACGATCCTCGCGGCGTACCAGACGGTCCAGCAGGGCTGGGACCCCGGCCGCGGCAACTCGGTCGTGGTGATCACCGGCGGGCGGAACAACGACCCGACCGGGCCGTCGCTCGACGAGCTGGTCGCCGCGTTGAAGAAGACCGAGAACAAGGACCAACCGGTGCAGCTCATCATCATCGGCGTCGGCGCCGAGGTGGACCAGGCGGAGATGCAGAAGGTCGTCGACGCCACGGGCGGCGCGGTCTTCGTCGCGCCCGACCCCTCGAAGATCGGCGAGATCTTCACGAAGGCGCTCGCGCTGGGCGACGGGCGCTGACGTTGCGCCTCGATCTCGTTCCCGCGCTGTCGAAGCCCGAACTGCTCGCCGCGCCGGTCGTCGACGCCCTGTCGAAGCTGCCCGACGCCGACGCGATCCAGGTCGCGCCCATCGACCCCGAGCTCGCCGACACCGCCGCGTTCTGCGAGGCGTACGACGTGACCCTCGAACAGTCCGCGAACTGCGTCATCGTGCTGGGCAAGCCGGCCGGGGTCTACGCCGCCTGCGTCGTGCTGGCCACCACCAGGGCCGACGTGAACGGCGCCGTGCGGCGGCTCCTCGCCACGCGCAAGGCCAGCTTCGCGCCGATGGACGACGCCGTCGGGATCTCCGGGATGCAGTACGGCGGAATCACCCCCATCGGGCTGCCGTCCGACTGGCCGGTGTACGTCGATTCGCGCGTCCTCGCCGTGCCGTCCGCGGTCATCGGCAGCGGCATCCGGGGCAGCAAGATCGTGCTGCCCGGCGCGCTGATCGCGTCACTGCCCGGCGCCACCGTGATCGAGAACCTGGCGCTTGAGTCGCTGTAGGATCGCCGTCCCGCCCCTCACCCGCAGCGGGCTGATCGCATGCGCGAGGCCCATGCGCTGGTAAAGGTCGCCCGGCACCCCCAGGACCTGCTCGGCCGTCGCACCCTCGAGCCCCTCGGCCAGGATGCCGGCGAACGCGCGGGTCGTCGGGGCCTCCGGCGGGCAGTCGAAGAACAGCTCCACGGTGCCCTGCGGGGTCACGTCGGCCTTCAGGAAGAACGGCGTCTGGCACTCGGGCACCTGCTCCATGCCGGCATGGCCCTCGAGCTCCGGCGGGAGCGGCCGCACCGCCTCGGAGTACTCCAGCAGCATTTCCAGCACCACGTCTCGCGGCGCCGACGCGAACTCGTCGACGATCAGCGCGAGCTTCTCTGGCATCTCCACACTGTTAACGTACCGCCGCGCCGTACCCCGTTGCGGATGTCGTCATGTGTTGGGTTCGGCCTTACTGATCCCACCCAGCACCGAGTCGGGATCGATCTCCTCGGCCAGGTCGCCGATCGAGACAATGCCGACCAGGCCGTTGCTGTCGTCGCAGACCAGGACCCGCCGGACGGCCTGGTCGCGCATGAGCAGCGCCACGGATTGGATGGAGTCCTCGGGACGCACGGTCACGAGGTTCTTGCTGAGGATCTCGCCGATCGTCGTGGCCGCCGGGTCGCACCGCTCGGCCACCGCCCGCACGACGATGTCACGGTCGGTGACCAGCCCGGAGAGCTCGGGCCCGTCGGCCACCACCACATCGCCGATGTCCTGCTCGCGCATGGTCCGCGCGGCCTCGGCCAGGGTGGCCTCACTGGGCAGGTACACCACGTTCGTGGTCATCACGTCCCGGACCGTCTGCATCGCCATTGACTTGACCTCCCGCCATCCGATGCGCACCTGTTACCCACCGTGCCGATGCCTTAACGATCATGCAGTTGGCTCCGGCTCGACAGCGGGCTAGCAACCCGGCGCAACTACACCCCGTGACGAGACAGACGAGCGGCATAGTCAGCGCCCAGGCTCCGTGGTGCCGGAGACCGGCAAAAACGATCGAAACGCCACAACGGCCACGAGGACCAGCAGGATCCGGGCGCCGCGGACGGCGAGCAAACCTCTGTTCACGCCGTCGTCGGTGGCCGCCGTCCACGGTGCAAGGCATCGACCCAGTGGTGGGACCGCAGCTCAGCCGGCGGGCTGAGGACCCGCTCGGCTCGTTGTTAAATATGTGTAGATGCGTCGCAACCGAATCCGGAGAGCATGGTGCTGAGCGGTGAGTCGCCGGATCGACAACATTGTCCTAGCCATCGCTGCGCTGCTGCTCTCCGGCACCGTCGTCGTCTTCGTTGTGCACAGTTTCAGCCGCGACGACGCTGCGGCGCGGGATCCGCGTGCCTACCCCATCTCCGTAACGACAGTCTCGCTCGACGAGGCGCTACGGCGCGCGGCGTTCACATTGCCGAACTGCGTCGAGTCCGGCCTTCGATACGCTCTCGTCGATAACGGATTCGGGTACTACTACACGATCCTGCTACAACTGGAAGCACCCGAGGACTGCATCAACGAGTTCATCGCCGTGAACTACCTAGTGGATCTCCCGCAGCATTCGCGCCTCGGAGGGGCGGAGACCGAGAAGGCCGTGTCCAACCGCAGCGCCTGGATGGACAGCAAGCCAGTTCGGGACATCGGGTGGGAGCTCGGCAGCGACAAGTCCTTCCAGGAGTTCAGCGCCGGCAACGACAAGGGCTACTCCATGACGGCGCTCGCCCAGCATCTCGCTGGCACGTCCAGCGTTCGCGTGTACGCCTACGCCTCCCATGGCGGGTGACGGGACGCCCGGCTGAGGCAACCTCGACGACTTGGACGGCCAAGCAGCTGCGCGCCCTCGCCGGGCAGCACGGCGGCGAGCCGGACCCGCGCGCCCTGGTGTTCACCACACGCACCGGCAGTGTCCCGCGCCGGTCGAACTTCCGGCGGCAGGTGTGGCACCCCACGCTCGTGCAGGCCGGTCTGCTCGGCGAGGTGGTGGAGAGCGGCCCCCACGACTTCCGGGCAGTCTGGCGCGGCAAGGACGGTATCGAGTGGAGCAGGGAGTTCACCACCCGACGCAATGCCGTGGCCCACGTCGCGGAGGTGACGCACGGCGGGCTGCGATTCCACGACCTGCGGCACTCCTACGCCACATGGCTCGTGCCGTCCGGCGTGCCGGTCAACATCGCTCAACGGGTGCTCGGCCACCAGAGCGCATCGACTACTCTAAACGTCTACACGCACGCGCCGGGTGATCACCTCGACCGCGCACGGGAGGCGTTCAGCGACCCCGCTGACGATTCGCTGACGACGGACCGGGAAACCGACTGATACCGGACAGCCGAGCACACGAAAGGCCAGCCCGCGACATGCGGGCTGGCCTGCTCATAGAGCACTAGTGGAAGCGAGGGGACTCGAACCCCTAACGCGCCAGGCCGTCCAAAGATCACCCAACCCGGACGGATAATGCCGCTGAGCAGGGCGAGCGCTGTCATCGATTGCCGTCGCTTGACAGCGCTCGCCAACCTCAGCCTTACCGGATTCTTACCCGATGATCTTGTTAACCACGATCCGGGGACCCTGGTCGCACCTCGGCTAGGCCGCGATCGCTCTAACGAGCTCGACGATCGCCGCGACGGCTCCAGCGATCGCAGTTGCGGCACCGACGATCAAGCGCCAGGCAGGCTCGCTCGACCTCCGCGGCTCCTCCGAGTCGGACTGGTCGCCCCCGTCCACCGGTTCACGGTCGGGTGAGATGCTGCCTTCACCCAACGCAGTAACATTGTCCGCGCCGAGCGCACTTGGTACCTTCATCCTGTCTCCGGGTTCAGTGAATGGCTTCACGTGGGATTTGGAGCACCTGCGGCACCCGGCTGGACCCCGGGTGCCGCAATTCGTTCTGGTGCACTGTGACACCGGAACGTGAAACATGGTCCGCCCCGCGCACCCGCCGACGCAAGTCAAACGCCGAACCCGACACGTTTGTGTCACGCGTCTCAAGAGGTAGACGCACATCGTGGAGTGGTCTTCGCAGGTGAAGGCACATAAACCCGGATCGCGGCTCACGTTCATCGATACTTCAGTCGTCCAGCTGTAGGAGATGGCAGATCTCCAGCCCCTCCGTGTACCCGTCGTCCACCCTTCTGGGAACGGGCCGGCGACGGGGGCCGCCAAGCGTGGTCGCGGACGTCGCTGGCCGTACTCACGAGGGCAGCCCGCGTCGCCGGCCCGTTGGCTTTGCCTGGACTGCGGGGATGCGGAGGGGCGCCCACCGGAACCCCGAGGCCCCCGGCTGGAGGCCCCGCCGGAGGCAAAGAGCGTGACTACCGGAGATGCTGACAGGGAGCGCAGCGACCGGTGTCTGACGGGAGCGACGGTCGTGCGCCCCGACGAACCGGAGTCAAAAGCTGCTGGACCGGCATCGGTCGTGAGCTGATCAAGCTTCTCTCAAGAGCACTCTGCGCGGCCCGCGGGCGGCTTCCTGGCCGGCGGGGTTCCGGCGCCAGCGCGGAGCGCGGGCGCCGCTTGCCCGCCGGGCCGGTGACCGCCTGCGGGCTGCACCGAAGGCGACTTGATCTGGTACAGGCAAACTCGGCAGTGTTCAGTTGGATCAGTTGGATGCAGGTTCGATCTTGTACCAGGACCTGATGAACGTCCGTCTAGAGCTCGGACAACAGGCGCACCGGCCTGTGATGGCCGCGTACGACGTTGACTCGATGGATTGACGTCTCGGCAACCGGGGGAGAGCCCAGATGGAGACAGGACACAATTCCGAGAAAGATCCTCGAACCCCTTCCCATCAGAACGCATGTTCGACATCATGTGTTGATCGGCGCCGAAGGAGGCCAACATGGCGGATCGAAGCGCTATCGAGTGGACCGAAGCAACCTGGAACCCCACCACCGGATGCGATCGGATATCCGCCGGCTGCGATAACTGCTATGCGCTCACACTCGCGAAGCGGTTAAAGGCAATGGGCTCGCCGAAGTATCAGACCGACGGTGATCAGCGGACGTCCGGTCCGGGCTTCGGGGTCTCGGTCCATGAGGGCGATCTCAATTTGCCACTTCGATGGCGCGAGCCTCGCGTGGTCTTCGTGAACTCTATGAGCGACTTGTTCCATGCCCGTGTGCCAATGAGCTTCGTAGCGCGCGTTTTCGAGGTGATGGCGGCAACGCCCCGACACACGTATCAGATTCTGACCAAGCGTGCCAGCCGTTTGGCGCGGCTAGCGCCAGACCTTCCTTGGCCTTCGAACATCTGGATGGGGGTTAGCATCGAGGACAGTGCCCATGTCCACCGAGCTGACGATCTCCGGATGGTTCCCGCGGCCGTACGGTTCGTGTCGGCAGAGCCGCTGCTTGGATCGCTGGGAGCCCTCTCGCTCGACGGGATTGACTGGTTGATCGCCGGCGGCGAGTCTGGGCCCGGATCGCGTCCGCCGCAGCCCAACTGGATCCGCGAACTTCGCGACCGGTGCACGGCCAACGGTACGGCGTTCTTCTTCAAGCAGTGGGGTGGACGTACACCTAAAGCAGGTGGTCGAGCACTAGATGGGCGGACTTGGGACCAGATGCCAGAGGCCAGAGTGCGGGAAGTAGCGCGTTAAGCCTAGACGCTCGGGGGTCTAGTGCGTCGATCGAAGATGCCGTACGGTATCGAGACAGTTGCTGTCCGCTACCCTCCGGCGGAGGTCGAATGGCCACCCCTAAAGATGTGCTGTGGGACAAAGATCCGCATACGGAAGCTAAGCATCGAATATACCGTGCCTACTTCGACGCCTGGTTCCCGATTCTTCTTCAGTCCGAGTACGCCCCCAAAGGTGTTACGTACGCGGAAGGATTTTCAGGACCCGGCGAGTATAAGGACGGCTCGCCCGGCTCGCCAGCAATCGCACTTAGTGCTGCGTTAGGATCGATTGCTCCTCCGAATCCGAGGCGCCCGGCTCGGTTTCTGCTCGTAGACGGCGATGCTGCACGCGTTACTTATCTGCGCGGAGTCATAGAAAGAAGCTTGGGAACTCTCGACGTTTCCAAGCTTGCGCAACGTGGCCTTGTGGTTGATATCGAGAAAGGCCCATGCACGGAAACCCTGCCGCAGATGCTCGACCGTCACAGGGCGTGGGGTAAACCAATGCTTGTAATTCTTGACACCTGGGGCTCTGCGGTAAATTTCGAGCTACTTCGAAGGATCGGAACCAGCCGTGCTGCCGAGGCGGTAGTGACGATCGAACCCAGCCAGTTCGTGCGATTCGCTGCCGATCCAAATCACTACGGCGATCGCATCTTCGGTCCTGTGGTGTGGCGTGATGTGCAGGGTCAACCAAGCAGAAACAAGGCTTCCTACATTAAGAAGCAATATCGGCGGGTCCTGAACGAGGCAGGATTCCGTTACGTGCTCGACTTTGAGTTGGCCGACGAGAGAAGCAATCTCCTGTATCTCGTGTACGGCACCAATTCGGAACGCGGTGTCGAGAAAATGAAGGACGCGATCTGGACTGTCGACCCCTATCATGGCTTGGGCTATCGAGACCCGCGAGACCCAGCACAGGAGACGCTAGCGATAGAACCGGTGCCACAGACAGCAGCCTTGCGACGGTTGATACTAGACCGAATGAACGTTTCGCCAGACAGGCAAGTAAGTGTGGATACGTTGCGTCAATTCGTGCTCCTGGAAACGATCTATCGTCCGGCGCAGACGCTCAAAGCTGTACAGCGCTTGGTGGACGAGCAATCATTGATTCGCTGTGACGGCGGTCGGCTGACACGGGCATCGTTCGTTAAGATCAACAATCAGGGAGCAATGTTCTAGCCGCTGGGTGGATGTCGCCACGAGTGCCGCCTGGACGGCCCTCCCCCGCTGCCGTGCGGGTGGCGGTTGCTTACTCCTCCCATTCGTCGTGGGCGTCCAACGGCGCTATGAAAGACCACGCTTCGAGCTGGTCGGTCAGGGGGCTTGCCGTCTCCCCCGCTGTATGGTGGCCTGACCTCAGGGGCGATGACGAAGAGTGCCCAAGCACCGTTCGTGGTCGGTAGGCATCGACGTAGGACACGGGGAAGCAAGCTGGCTCGCTGTTGGGGCCGGTGAGGCAAGGGTCTGCGTCGATGGGGGTCGTGAGCTTGCGCCGATGGGGTAGCAGACCTGGCGCTGGACGCCGACGAGACGTTGACAATCGACACTACGATTGTTAGCGGATACCTGAGCACCCCGGCTCAGGGGAGTGGTGATCGATGAATAACTGGCAATGGCTAGCTCCGGTTCTTACGGCTATGGGCGTACTCGGCGTCGTCGGCCAGATCTTGGTGGCTCGGCAGCAGAACAGACTTTCGCGCCTACAAACACTTCGGGTTGAGAGTGCACGCTGGGCTAACCTGCGCGAGAACTGGCACCTGGCCTTATTGGCCGCCTATGGACCGGGCGGGCGGCGACGAGCCGGCGTCACCGTTGAAGCCGCAGAAGATTTCCGGACCAGCCTGCAACATGTTGTGAGCGAAGGCGGCCGCGCCCTCAAGCATGCAAATTCTGACGATTTTGCTCAGGCTCAAAAATCGTTCGAGATTCTGAACAACTCCTACTCTGCGCTAATCCCATACGAGCGAGCAATCGAAGAAGTAGTTCAGTATCTTGCGGGGGTTTGCGCGTTGGTCCTTGAAAACACGATTCGGCCAAGCGACGCGTACACAATCCTCGGTGTCGAACTTGTCGAGCATCAGGATGCAGTACGGAGATTGCTCAAGATCAGCCCAGAAGTAGACGGCTGCCCAGGCAGCCAGTGGGGTCGCGTCAACCGATGGCAAAATCTAGATTTGGATGTCGTTGCGAACGAAATCGGCTGGGATGACAGCCTCGTCGCCGCCGTCGGGACCCGAAGTCGAACCATGCTCCTACTGGACATGATGGCGGCACATGCCATTTTCGCCGGCGATGCTGGACGTATTCACGGGTTTGATGACAACGGTCCAGCGATGCGTCGTCGAAAGCTCCTAACCATCTGGGCCACGGGCCAAACAACCGGCATTGGTGCGGCATTTCGCGCAAGTCGCCAGATTGTGCGAGCAAACCTGCTTGAATCACGAGGGCTCGAAACTTTTGGAAGCCTGGTTTCCGACCATCTTCCCAAGAGCCCGGTCTGGTCTCGGCTGCGGCGTTGGATTGCATGGAATGCGGATCTCGTGAAGGTGGCCACAATCAGGCCGACGCTGCGCGACCTACCTCGAGACTACCTATTCGAGTATATCGACTCTCGCCCGGTATGGCCCTCCAGCGAGCCGGACCGTGCCGAACTCAATTAAGGCCTGAGAGCACCACGTGTCACACGAGACGGCTGTCGTAACCAGCTTCAGCCAGGCGTCCATATGCCGCCTCAACCGGGACAGGAATGTTCTGAGGAATAGCAAATCCACGTTCAGCATATACGCGAATGCGTTGCGTGTCCCCAACGAGCATGCTGATGACCCTGGAGACATCGCCAATGCTGCGCACGTAATCGTCGAGGTCGAGCGGGTTCGGGGCGCAGATGACGTCAAGCTCTGGCCACAGCTTCTTGGCGGTCGCATAAGCACGACGCTGCTGGTACGGGCGGGACATCACAATCGCGGATCGCGTGGTGATCCCCCGTCCGTCAAGAAGGTCACGCGTCAGTTCGAAGTTCTGCTGAGTGTTCCTTGCTCCCGGCTCCACCAGTACCGCACCGGTTGGCACACCGTTTTTGATGGCGTATTCGGCGTAATGGACGGCTTCGCCGCGTGGGAAGCGGTCGATGGTGGTGGGGGCGTTGGCGCCGGTGAAGACCAGAAGCGGGTACATGCCGCGGTGGTATAGGTCGGTGGCGATAATGGCCACGCCCAGGTCGTGGCTGCCGAGGCCGATGCCTACGTCGCACGGGCGGAGTTCGTGGTGCATGTTGTGGTACTCCCACAACGTCTCGACGTCCGCGCGGTGTTCTTCTGGGATTGTGGTCGCTGCGGTGCTCTCGTCGGCATGCGTCACGCTCACACACTAAGCGGTGCGAGCCGTGGTCGCTCAGTCCATGACGTCGAGGCGGCGGGCGAGGTCGACCAGGGTGGAGGACGGCCGGCTCTTGTTCTGCCGCACCCAGGTCAGCACGAGTTGGCGGCTCATGACGTGGTAGCGGACCTGCTCCGGTGCCATCTTCTCGGCATCGAGCAACGTCGCCAGTGCGTCATCACCCGGTTCCACGTACTGTAGGCGCGGGCCACCTCGAGCGCGTGACGCACTCGGCGCTCCATCGGCAGGCCGGCGGTGTCGACGCGCGGGCCGAGGTCCACGGCTACTTGGACGTCGCCGAGCTCCGCCGCCGTGGCGACGCGGTGTATGGCGACGTTGGTCGGGCCGAATGCGGTCCACAGGTGATTGGCGTCCCGGCCGAGTCGCGTCGCGGCCTCATCAGCGGCCTGAAGGAACGATCTGGTCGTGATGGCGTCGTTGGCGCGGGCGGCGGCGATGGAACCGGCGAGGAACAGGGTCCCGTAGACCGACAGCATCTCGGGCGTGGCTTCCCGCATGTTCGGTTCGAGGTAGTTGGCCGCGTCGTTGGTGAGCTGGACCGCCTCGCGGTATCGGCCGGTCGCCTGCAGAGCATGGGTGACCGACCGTAGGAGCGTCCCGATGACGACAATGTCGCCGGCGGCCCGGGCCGCGCTGAGACCCCGGTCCGCGGCGATCCACGCGAGGTCGGCCTCACCGATCTTCGTCAGCTGCACGGCGGCGAGCTGGTACGCGAGGCCGAGCACGCGCCGCGCGGCGTCCAGCTGCGACCCGGTGTAGACCTCGATGGCGGCCTCGGCGTGGGCGAGCAGGCGGCTGGCCGGGTGGCTCGGAGCCGGGCAGGGCCTGCGGATCGGTGAGGCGCTGGGGATGGAGGACGGTCCGCGGTGCGCCGAACCCGCTGCCGGTGAGCTGCACGTGGTGCAGCAGTTGCGGTACTCGCCGAAGGAGTACGGCGGGTTCTACCTGGCGAAACCGAAGGCCGGCTCGTCGGGGACGGTCGATCTCGACGGCCTGGTGGCGGAGCACCTCGCCGAACATGTGGCGCAGTTCCCGTCGGTGGAGATCGAGCTGCCCGACATCACGTCGGGTGAGCTGGTGCGCCGGAAAGCGCCGCTGCTGTTCACCTCGCGGCACGGCAACCCGCTGACCGATCGGATCTGGTCGCGGGAGTGGGGGAAGTGGCGGGAGGCGGCCAGTTGGCCGAACACGGAGCACGCCGGGTTCCACGCGCTGCGGCACTTCTTCGCCACCGTGCTGATCACGAACGGCGCGGAGCCACAGGAGGTACGGCGGGCGCTACGACACAAGTCGCTGAGTCTCACGATGGAGACCTACGTTGGCTGGTGGCCGAAGCGGGTCAAGGCGCGCGGCATCTTCGGCGAGGCTCTGACGGCCGTGCGCCGGAAGGGAGAGTTGCGGTGAGACTTACCCGCGGCTTGCCGGGTGATCTTGGCGGACCTACAACCGCAGGTCAGATGCCTTAAAGAGTGGAAGCGAGGGGACTCGAACCCCTAACCCCCGCCTTGCAAAGGCGGTGCTCTGCCAGTTGAGCTACGCCCCCGCCGGTCGGGGTGGCGGCGTGGCCTCAGCAGAAGCCGCGCACGCCCATAGAGACTATCGCAGATCCGGGGCGGTGGTCGCCTCGTGCCAGAGGGCGCGCTCCTCGCTGGCGGCCTTCACGCGCTTCGCAACGTAGGCGGCGGCCCCGACGACGGCGACCACCAGCAGCACCTTTTTCCACATGTGGGGCTAGCTGGAGTCGAACCAGCGACGTCGCGAAAGGCGTCGGCGCTACCGAAATTAGCGCCCGTCCCGAGCAGTGACGAAGAACTCCCCCACCGCCTGACGGAGCTTAGCACCGAGCACCCCACGCAAAGGCCGGGGGTCACCGAAAGCGGCTGTCAGAAAGCAGCCACCCACCCTGCCTGCGCCCGCAGCACACTGCGCCGCCATACGGACCCGCCGCGGGTCTTGAGGGGGCGTGGGTGGAGCAAAGCTCCCCCAATGGGGAGCGAGCGAAGCGAGCGCGAAGCATGACGGACGAAAAACGCGAAAGCGCCCCCCGCGCTGAGCAGGGGGCGCCATTCGTCCGTGGGGCTAGCTGGAATCGAACCAGCGACCTCAGAGTTATCAGCTCTGCGCTCTAACCGACTGAGCTATAGCCCCGTGGACACCGGGCGCGGTTTGAAGCGCTCCAGCGGTGCGAACAGAAGGTTACCGTACCCGGTGCGCTTGCCTCAAACCGGTTACCCCTCGGCGCGGCGCAGGCCCCGCCGAGGGGTGGAAATCACAGGTCAGTCCTTCTCGGCCAGGGTCAGTTCGATGCCGCCGACCAGGTCGGCGCACACGTTGTAGATGAACGAGCCCAGGGTGGCCAGCGCGGTGAAGAGGACCACGTTGACGACGCCGATGAGGGCGGCGCCGCCGATGACGCCCTTCGCCGTGATGCGGAAGGTCTTGTCGCCCGAGCCGCCCGTGGAGTTGACCAGGTCGGCCAGGAGCTTGTTGAGGCTCTTGAAGACGTCCATCGCGTCGAGGGCCAGGTAGAGCACCGAGGTCGCGACGATGAGGACGACGAAGAGGACGAAGCTCACGGCGAAGGCGAACTTCATCACGGACCACGGATCGATCCGCTTGAGGTGCAGCCGGGCCCGGCGCGGGCCGCGGCCCACGGCGGAGCTGACCGTCTTGCGGGCCGCGCGCACGGCCTCCGTGACGCGGGCCGAGCCGCTGACCGCGGGGGCAGGCTGGTTGATGGCCTGCGTTGCGGCGGCGGCCGGCGTGCGGACGGCGGCGCGGGCGATCGCGGAGACACTGGCCGTGCCCGTGGCCGAGCCGCTGGCCGACGAGGCGCCGGCCGGGATCGAGACGGGCGCCGCGGAGCCGGTGCCTGAAGGCGTCTGGATCGGCACCGTGAGCGAGTCGGGGGGCGGCGCCATGCCCGGCGCGCGCATGAACTTCGGCGTGCCGCCGATCGTGGTCTCGCTCGGCAGGCCACCGTTGACCGCGCCGAACTCACCGCCGGCAGGCGTCCCCGAATCAGATCCCGTCATGGCAGCCTCCCCGGCCTGCTTGGCCTCATCGGTTGCCGAGGCGGTCCCCGACTTCGCCTGTGTGTCTGTCATCAACTAGTCCTGTTCGTCGGGCTCATCGGCGTTGCGGGCGATCGCGACGATGGTCACACCCTCAGGAAGGTCCATAAGCTTGACCCCCATTGTGTTCCGATCCCTCGTACGCCGTACAGGCTTCACGGGAGTCCGGATCACGCCACCATTCGAGGTGATGGCGAACAGCTCGTCATCCGGGCTGATCACCACCGCGCCGACGAGACCACCGCGCCGCGACGTGATTTTAGCGGTGAGGACGCCCTTGCCGCCGCGCCCTTGCACCGGATACTCCTCGATGGGCGTCCGCTTGGCAAAACCACCATCGGTGGTCACCAGAACGTCCAGGTCCATACCCTCGCGCACCACTTCCATGGCAAGGAGTTCGTCGCCTTCGGCGAACCGCATCCCGATCACGCCGGACGTGGCCCGGCCCATGGGCCGCAGCGCCTCGTCGCTGGCCGTGAAGCGGATGGCCTGGGCCTGCTTGCTCACCAGGAGCAGGTCGTCCTCCGGGCCGAGCAGCGCGGCGCCGACCAGCTCGTCGTCCTCGCGCAGGTTGATGCCGATGATGCCCCCCGACCGGTTGGAGTCGAACTCCTCCAGTTTGGTCTTCTTCACCAGGCCCTCCTTCGTCGCGAGGACGAGATAGGGGGCGATCTGGTAATTCGGGATCTCGATCACCTGCGCGATGTGTTCGTCGGGCTGGAAGGCCAGCAGGTTGGCGACGTGCTGACCCTTCGCCGCCCGGCTCGCCTCGGGCAGCTCGTAGGCCTTTGCCCGGTACACACGACCTTTATTCGTGAAGAACAACATCCAGTCGTGCGTCGAGCACACGAAGAAGTGGCTGACGATGTCGTCCTGCCTCAGTGTCGCACCCGAGACGCCCTTCCCGCCGCGCTTCTGCGAGCGGTACAGGTCGACCTTGGTGCGCTTCGCGTAGCCGGTCCGCGTGATCGTCACCACAACGTCCTCCCGGACGATGAGGTCCTCCATGGAGACCTCGCCGTCGAACGGGATGATCTGGGTGCGGCGGTCGTCGCCCCGGCGGGCGACGATCTCGGCGAGCTCCTCGGAGACGATCTGCCGCTGCCGGGCCGGCGTGGCCAGGATGTCCTTGTAGTCGGCGATCTCGATCTCGATCTTGGCCAGCTCGTCGAAGATGCGCTGGCGCTCCAGGGCGGCCAGCCGGCGCAGCTGCATGTCGAGGATCGCGGTGGCCTGGATGTCGTCGATCTCGAGCAGGTTCATGAGGCCGACCTTCGACTCCTCCGCGCTCGGGGAGCGGCGGATGAGGGCGATGACCTCGTCGAGCATGTCGAGGGCCTTGACCAGGCCGCGCAGGATGTGCGCGCGCTCCTCGGCCTTGCGCAGCCGGTAGCGGGTGCGCCGGACGATGACGTCGATCTGGTGGGCGACGTAGTAGCGCACGAACTGGGCCAGGTTGAGCGTGCGGGGCACGCCGTCGACCAGCGCCAGCATGTTGGCGCCGAAGGTCTCCTGCAGCTGCGTGTGCTTGTAGAGGTTGTTGAGCACCACCTTGGCGACCGCGTCGCGCTTGAGCACGATCACCAGGCGCATGCCGGTACGGCCCGAGGACTCCTCGCGGATGTCGGCGATGCCGGCGAGCTTGCCCTCCTTCACCAGGTCGGCGATGCGCTCGGCCAGGTTGTCGGGGTTCACCGCGTACGGCAGCTCCGTGACCACCAGCTGCGTGCGCCCGCGCGGGTCCTCTTCGACCTCGACCACGGCCCGCATGCGGATCGAGCCGCGGCCGGTCCGGTAGGCGTCGATAATTGCCGCCGTGCCGACGATGAGGCCCTTCGTGGGGAAGTCGGGCCCCTTGACGATCTTGATCAGCTCGTCGAGCGTCTCTTCCTCGCCGGCCTCCGGGTGGTCGAGGCACCACTGCACGGCCGCGGCGATCTCGCGCAGGTTGTGCGGCGGGATGTTCGTCGCCATGCCGACCGCGATGCCGGTGCTGCCGTTGACGAGCAGGTTGGGGATGCGCGACGGCAGGATCGTCGGCTCCTGGGCCCGGCCGTCGTAGTTGGGGACAAAGTCGACGGTCTCCTCGTCGATGTCCCGCAGCATCTCCATGGCCAGCGGGTCGAGGCGGGCCTCGGTGTACCGCATGGCCGCGGCCGGGTCGTTGCCCGGCGAGCCGAAGTTGCCGTTGCCGTCGATCAGGGGGTACCGCAGCGACCAGTTCTGCGCCATCCGCACGAGCGCGTCGTAGATGGAGGCGTCGCCGTGCGGGTGGTAGTTACCCATCACGTCGCCGACGACGCGGGCGCACTTCACGTAGCCGCGGTCGGGGCGGTAGCCGCCGTCGAACATCGCATAGAGGATCTTGCGGTGCACGGGCTTGAGGCCGTCGCGCACGTCCGGGAGGGCCCGGCCCACGATCACGCTCATCGCGTAGTCGAGGTACGAACGCTGCATCTCGACTTCGATGCCGACCGGTTCGATCCGGCTGGCGACCGCGGACCCGCCCTCGGCCGGCGTCTCTTCCGGGTTCTGAGGGGTGGAGTTCGGTTCCGTCACGCTTCTTTATCCCTTTATCTCGTGTCCGCAGGTCAGATGTCGAGGAACCGGACGTCCTTGGCGTTGCGCTGGATGAACGAGCGCCGCGCTTCCACGTCTTCGCCCATGAGGACGCTGAAGAGTTCGTCCGCGGTTGCAGCGTCGTCCAAGGTCACCTGACGCAGCATGCGGGTCTCCGGGTTCATCGTGGTCTCCCACAGCTCCGGGTAGTTCATCTCGCCCAGACCCTTGAATCGCTGGATGTCGTCCGGCTTGGCGTTGGGCTTGGTGCGCTGCCGAAGCTCGATCAGGCCGTCGCGCTCGCGGTCGGTGTACGCGTACTGCGCGTCGTCGCCCTTCTTGTTCCACTTGATCTTGTACAGCGGGGGCGCCGCCAGATACACGTGCCCGAGCTCGATCAGCGGCCGCATGAACCGGAACACCAGCGTCAGCAGGAGCGTCTGGATGTGCTGGCCGTCGACGTCGGCATCGGCCATGAGGATCAGCTTGTGATAGCGCAGCTTCTCGATGTCGAACTCGTCGTGGATGCCGGTGCCCAGCGCCGTGATCAGGGCCTGGACCTCGTTGTTCTTCAGCACGCGGTCGATGCGCGCCTTCTCCACGTTGAGGATCTTGCCGCGGATCGGCAGGATCGCCTGCACCCGCGGGTCGCGGCCCTGCTTGGCCGAGCCGCCGGCCGAGTCGCCCTCGACGATGAACAGCTCGCACAGGCGCGGGTCGTTGGACTGGCAGTCGGCCAGCTTGCCGGGCATCGAGCCGGACTCGAGCAGCGACTTGCGCCGGGCCAGCTTGCGGGCCTGGGAGGCGGCGATGCGCGCCCGGGCGGCCTGCGAGGCCTTGGTGATGATGGTCTTGACCTCGGCCGGGTTGCGGTCGAACCAGTCGACCAGCCACTCGTTGCAGACCTTCTGCACGAAGCTGCGGGCCTCGGTGTTGCCGAGCTTGGTCTTCGTCTGGCCCTCGAACTGGGGGTTGGCGAGCTTGACGGAGATGATGGCGGCCAGGCCCTCGCGGATGTCCTCGCCGGTGAGCTTCTCGTCGCCCTTGAGCAGCTTCTTGTCGGCCCCGTACTTGTTCACGACCGTGGTCAGCGCGCTGCGGAAGCCTTCCTCGTGCGTGCCGCCCTCGTGCGTGTTGATCGTGTTGGCGAACGTGTAGACGCTCTCGCCGTACGACTCGTTCCATTGCATCGCGATCTCGACCGCGATGCCCTCGCCGTCGGAGCCGAACTCGACCACGGAGCGGTGGATGGGCGTCTTCGTGGCGTTGAGGTGCCGCACGAAGTCGGCGATGCCGCCCTCGTAGCAGAAGACGACCTCGCGCTTCTCCTCCGGCACGTCGGGCCGCTCGTCGCGAAGGGCGATCGTCAGGCCGCGGTTGAGGAAGGCGTACTCCTGGATGCGCCGATACAGCGTCTCGTAGACGAAGGTCGTCGTCTCGAAGATCGTGTCGTCGGGCCAGAAGGTGACGCTGGTGCCGGTCCGGTCGGTCGCCTCGCCCTTCTGCAGGGGGTCCGGCTTGGAGTTGTTGTAGCGCTGGCGCCAGACGAAGCCGTCCTTGTGGATCTCCAGGTCGATGCGCGTGGAGAGCGCGTTGACAACCGAGATGCCGACGCCGTGCAGGCCGCCGGAGACGGCGTAGGCCTGGCCGTCGAACTTGCCGCCGGCGTGCAGCACGGTCAGCACGACCTCGACGGTGGGCCGCTTCTCCTTGGGGTGCATGTCGACCGGAATGCCACGGCCGTTGTCCACGACCCGCACCCCGCCGTCCGCGAGCAGCGTGACCTCGATGGTGTCGCAGTAGCCGGCCAGGGCCTCGTCCACCGCGTTGTCCACAACCTCCCACACCAGATGGTGCAGGCCGCGCTCGCCGGTCGAACCGATGTACATACCGGGACGCTTGCGGACCGCCTCGAGCCCCTCGAGGACGGTGATCGAAGAGGAGTCGTAGGACTGTTCGGGCTTGTTTGCTGCCACCCTCGGTCGCTTTCTCGCACTGGCCGGCCGCGCTGGTGTGGCGCCCCGGGTCTCGTGCGGAGTCGGTGCGGGCGCGCCGCGGCCGGCAGAAGGCACGCCAGTGCCCGGCGCTCCACAGGCGAGCGCCCTGACCTCGGGCGGGCCGACCTCCGCTGTGACGCACACGCGGGATGTGATCGACTGTTCTATAAGCCGATGCAATCTTACTGTGTGCGGGCGACATTTTCGCACCGGGACGGCGCCTGTAGTCCACGTAGCGGCTCGAACGGTGCGGTCCGAAGGTCCCCCTACGCGGAAGGGGTCCCCGCGCCTGGTGGCGGGCGGCACGGGCAGTACAGGATCCGATTGTGACGCTCGGAACCCCCGGGGGTCGCGCGAGAGGCCGAACGTGGCGTATGTTCCCCGCCGCGGGGCGGGTGTGTGGTAAGTGAATCAGCGGGATGAGGGGTGCCCGATGGGCCTGGACAACGTCGCCGTGCAGTGGCCGCGCACCGGCCGGTTCTACGACCCGGTCGCGCCGGCCGAGTTCGTGGACTTCGCCGACCTGGCCGAGCAGCTGCCGCTGCACGCCGGGCCGGCCGCCACGCTCGCCGATCACGTGGCGAAGACGGGGACCGTGCGCGTCACCGGGTACACCGAACTCGTCGACCTCCTCTTCGGGCTCAACGGCGTGCTCTTCGCCACAGATGCGGCCGCGGAGGACGAGGATCCGGTGATCAGCCCGGACGACTGCGCCTGGATCGCCGGTGGGCTCGAGCGATTCGTCAACGGCCATCAGGAGCACGGCGACGAGATCACGTTCGAGACGGTGAGCGCGGTGCTGCGCAAGGCCTTGGAGGGCTCCCGGCTCGCCGAGCAGCAGCTACGCTGGCTGCAGAGCCGGCTGGACGCGCTGCGCGACGACTCCGGCAACGCTCCGCAGTGGAGCTACTCCATCTCGGAGCTGGACGTGCTGGCCAGGTTCTACCGGCGCTGCGCCAACCGCGGCTTCGCGGTGTACGCGGACTTCTAACCGTACGTGTCGCGGGGCCCACGGCCCCGGACGCGCCGGGGCCCGCTGCCCCACGACGGCGTGGCCGGCCCGTGGATGTGCAGGCGCTTGACGACGTTGTGTCCGACCTCACGCGCGATGCCGGCCAGCAGACGGGCGGCCAGCATGCGCAGCTGGGTGGCCCAGGCCGTGGACTCCGCCTCGATGGTCAGGTCGCCGTCCTCGAGCTTGACCGGCCGGCTGTGCGCCGCGATGTCGGCCCCGACGACCTTCTCCCACTCGCCGAAGATGCGGGCCTCGGAGGTCGGGCGCTGCCAGCCCCGCTGCTTCATCAGCCGCTCCAGCACGGTGCCGAAGAGCTGCGGGTCGCGCGGATCGGGCCCCGGCCCGGTGTAGCCGCGGCGCCGGCCCCCGCTGTCGATGACGGATTTCCGACGCGGCGCGGACCGGTGCTTGGCCAGCGCGGCCTCGACCGCGGCCCGGGCAAGCTCCGGACCGGATTTTTCCGAGTTCTTGGCCACATTCTCAGACACGTTGGACTTCCCCCCCGCCCACCAGGAACCGCGCCCCCCGCAGTCCGGCCGGCACATCATCTTCCACCGCGCAGGTCACGATCACCTGGCTGGCGTCAGCGACCAGGGCGGCCAAGCGGTCCCGGCGTCCGGCGTCGAGCTCGGCGAAGACGTCATCGAGGATCAGCACGGGCTCGATGCCATCGTCGCGGAGGAGGTCGTACGCCGCCAGCCGCAGCGCGAGCGCATAGGACCAGGACTCGCCGTGGCTGGCGTACCCCTTCGCCGGCATCTCGCCGAGCGTCAGGGTCAGCTCGTCGCGGTGCGGGCCGACCAGTGTCACGCCCCGCTCGATCTCCGACGGTCGCGATTCCGACAGCGCGGCCAGCAACGCCTGCTCGAGGTCGTCCTGCAGGCCGAACGACGGCGCGTAGGAGATCCGGGCGTCGGAGCGGCCGGCACCTGGTCCGGGCCGGCCGTCGCCAAGCTCTGCCGAGCCGGACTGGGTGGAGCTGACGGCCGAGTAGGCCTTGGCCACCTTCGGGGCGAGCCCGGCGACGAGGTCGAGGCGGGCGCGCACGAGCTGGGCGCCGTGCCGGGCCAGGTGGGCGTCCCACACGTCGAGGGTGGACAGGTCGCCGCCGCGGCTGCCGCCGGTCTTGCGGGCCAGGTAGGCGCTGCGCAGCAGGGCGTTGCGCTGCTTGAGCACCCGGTCGTAGTCCGAGCGCACGCCCGCGAAGCGGGGCTGGCGGGCGACGAGCAGCTCATCGAGGTACCGCCGGCGCTCTGAAGGGTCTCCGCGAATCAGCGAGAGATCCTCGGGCGCGAAGAGCACGAGGCGCAGCGCCCCGAGGATGTCGCGGGTGCGGGTCACGGGCGAGCGGCCCAGGCGGGCGCGGTTGGCCTTGCCCGGCTCGATCGAGAGCTCGATCAGCAGCTCCCGCTCCTCGTGCACGACGGCGCAGCGGACCACGGCTCGGGCGGCGCCGAAGCGGACCAGCGGGGCGTCGGTGGCGACCCGGTGCGACTCCAGGGTCGCCACGTAGGCGAGGGCCTCGACGAGGTTGGTCTTGCCCACCCCGTTCGGTCCGACGAGCACGCACGGCCCGGGGCCCAACTCGACGACCACCCGCGGATAGCTTCGGAAGTCGACGAGCTCCAGGCCCCGGACGTACAAGCTCAGTCCTTCTTGACGGCGTGGCCGCCGAACTGGTTGCGCAGCGCGGCCACGGCCTTCATCGCCGGGGAGTCGTCCTGGCGCGAGGCAAACCGGGCGAAGAGCGACGCGGCGATCACGTTCATCGGCACGGCGAGGCGGATGGCCTCCTCGACGGTCCAGCGGCCCTCGCCGGTGTCGTCGGCGTAGCCCTTGATCTCGGCGAGCTCCGGGTCCTCGTCCAGGGCTCGGTCGAGCAGGTCGAGCAGCCACGACTGTACGACCGAACCGGCCCGCCAGCTCTTGATGATCTCGGGGATGTTGTCCACGTACTCGGAGGTCTCGAGCAGCTCGTAGCCCTCGGCGAAGGCGTGCATCATGCCGTACTCGATGCCGTTGTGGACCATCTTGGCGTAGTGGCCGGCGCCGGGGGTCTCGCCGGCGTGCGCGAAGCCGAACTCGCCCTCGGGCTTGAGGCCCTCGAAGATCGGCATGCAGTGCTCGACGTGCTGCTTCGGCCCGCCCACCATGAGCGCATACCCGTTGGTGCGGCCCCAGACGCCGCCGGACACGCCGACGTCGAGGTACCCGATGCCCTTGGCACCCAGCCGGTCCGCCCGGGGCTTGTCGTTGCTGAACCGCGAGTTGCCGCCGTCGATCACGATGTCGCCCGAGCCGAGCAGGCCGGCGAGCTCGTCGATGGTGGACTCGGTGAACTGCACCGGCACCATGATCCACACCACGCGGGGCGCGGCGAGCTTCTCGACGAGCTCATTGAGGGACGCCACGTCGCTGACGTCGGGGTGTTGGTCGTAACCGATGACCTCGTGCCCGGCGGCGCGCAGCCGCTCGCGCATGTTGAAGCCCATCCTGCCCAGGCCGATGAGACCGAGCTGCATTTGGTGCCTCCGAATCAACTACCGATGCGAACCGGCATGATCAAGTACCAGTACCCAGGGATGATCTCTCCATCATCCTTGGCCGGGGACATGACCGCAGGCTTCTTCGGGTCAGTGAACGACAGCACCGCAATGGGCGCGTCGAGCGCCTTGAGCCCGTCGAGCAGGTACTGGTGATTGAAGGCGATCGTCATCGGCTCGCCTTCGTACTGGCAGTCCATCGCCTCGCTGGCCCGGGCGTCCTCGCTGCCGCTGGCCTCGACGACCAGGCCGTCGGTGCTGAAGGAGAGCCGCACCGGCGTCTGGCGCTCCGCCACCAGGCCGACGCGCCGGACCACCTCGTTGAGCGCCGCCACCGGGATCCGCGCCTGCGCGTTGTGGTGGTCCGGCAGCAGGGCCCGCACCTTGGGAAAGTCGCCCTCCAGCAGGCGGGACGTCGTGCGCCGGGCGCCGCCGGCGAAGCCGATCATCCCGTCGCCCAGCTTGCCCCGCGACAGCGCCACCGACACGTTCCCGCCGAGCGGGCCGAGGGTCTTCGCGGTGTCGTCCAGGGTGCGGGCCGGCACCAGGGCGGCGACGCTCATGTCCGGCTCGTCGGGGTGCCACATCAGCTCCCGCACGGCCAAGCGGTACCGGTCGGTGGCGAGCAGGGTCAGGGTCGTGCCCTCCAGCTCGATCCGCACGCCGGTCAGCATCGGCAGGGTGTCGTCACGGCCCGCGGCGACGGCGACCTGTGAGACCGCCTTGGCGAACAGCGCGGCATCGACGGCGCCGGCCGACTCGGGCATCTCCGGCAGGGTCGGGTAGTCCTCGACGGGCATGGTCGGCAGCGTGAACCGGGCGCTACCGCAGGTGATCTCGACGTGGGCGCCGACGGCGGCGACGTCGACCGGCTTGGCCGGCAGCGACTTGGTGATCTCGGCGAGCAGCCGGCCGGAGACCAGCGTCGCGCCGTCGGCGTCGGCCTGGACCTCGACGGAGACCTGGCTGGACACCTCGTAGTCGAAGCTGGACACCTGGAGGCGGCCGTCGGCGACGCGCAGCAGGACGCCGGCGAGGACGGGCACCGAGGGGCGGCTGGGCAGGCTCTTGGCCGTCCAGGCGACGGCATCGGCGAGCGCGTCGCGCTCAACTCGGAACTTCATCGCGGTCCTCCCGCATTCTCTTCGGTACTTCAGTTCGCCACCCGCCGCGCGCAGGTGCGGTCGTTTCGGCCGTGCCGTCCGATTGTCGCCGGTCCCGGCGTCCCCGTGGAGCGCCTCGGTCCGGTGGGGGTCGCGAGAGTGAGTGAGTGTGTGCCGGTGAGCGGTGGCCCCCGGTCGGCAGTGCGTCCGGTGAGGCTCGCTCATCGAACCTTAGGGCCTGCTGGCGGCGGTCGTGCACCGACCCCGCCAAGTCCGGCGGCCCGAGCTTACCCACACCCCGATGATTGCTTTTCTTCTCTTCTTAAAAGAAATTTCTTTCGTAGTCATAGGGGGTGTGGATACTGTGGAAAACCCTCGTTTTCCCAGCTCAGACCGCTTGTGTACCGGTGGATGACCTGTGCATGGAAGGTGTGGATGACGCCTGTGGATTGTGGATGAGCGATTGTCCACAGGGGTTATCCACCGCTAATCCACCGGTAATCCCCAGGGTTTATCCACTCCTGTGGATAACATAGGGCCCGAAGGTCGATTACGTTCGGTTGTCATCTCGATTACCCTCTGGCATCATCCACATGCATTCCACAGCGAATACACAGGAGTTATCCACAGGCTGTGGGTAACTCCTGTGTGCAGTCCGTAGCGATTCGGTGACCGTTGCCCGGAAGTTGGCACAAACGAAGTTATCCACAGGGTTTCTGTGGACAGCGTGTGGATGCTGGGGATAACCGCGCGACCTGCGGCTGTGGACAACTGTGGACCACCTGGGGACAGCATGTGGATAACGTGTGGCCAGATGGGGACCGGATCCCTGGTGAACCGCCTGTGGACACGGTGGATAAGTCAAGTTGTCCACAGGCTGTGATCAACCCCGGTGGACGGCGAAACCCCTGTGGATCCTGTGGATTACGTCGTCTGCTTGATGCGGTTGGTCAGCTCGGCGATCTGGTTGTAGAGCGACCGGCGCTCCGCCATCTGCTGCCTGATCTTGCGGTCGGCGTGCATGACGGTCGTGTGGTCGCGGCCGCCGAAGGCCTGGCCGATGCGGGGCAGGGAGAGCTCGGTCAGCTCGCGGCAGAGGTACATGGCCACCTGCCGGGCGTTGACGAGCACCCGCGAGCGGCTGTGCCCCCGCAGGTCCTCGAGGCTCACCCCGAAGTAGTCGGCGGTCGACGCCATGATCTGGTCGGCGGTGATCTCCGGGCCCGAGCCGTCCGGGATGAAGTCGCGCAGGACCTCCTCGGCCAGGCCGAGCTCGACCGGCGAGCGGGTCAGGTTGGCGAACGCGGTGACCCGGATCAGCGCGCCCTCGAGCTCGCGGATGGACGAGGCGATCCGCGAGGCGATGAACTCGAGCACGTCCGGCGGGGCGAAGAGCCGCTCCTGGGCCGCCTTCTTCTGCAGGATCGCGATGCGGGTCTCGAGGTCCGGCGGCTGGATGTCGGCCAGCAGGCCCCACTCGAACCGCGTGCGCAGCCGGTCCTCCAGCGTGGCCAGCTGCCGGGGCGAACGGTCCGAGCTGATGACGATCTGCTTGTTCGCGTTGTGCAGGGTGTTGAAGGTGTGGAAGAACTCCTCCTGGGTGCGCTCGCGGGTCTCCAGGAACTGGATGTCGTCGATCAGGAGGATGTCGACGTCGCGGTACCGGCGCTGGAACGCCTGGGTCTTGTCGTCGCGCAGCGAGTTGATGAAGTCGTTCGTGAACTCCTCGGTCGACACGTACCGCACGAACCGGGCATTGCCCAGCATCGTGGCGTACTGCCCGATGGCGTGCAGCAGGTGTGTCTTGCCCAGCCCGGAGCCGCCGTAGATGAACAGCGGGTTGTAGGCCTTCGCCGGCGACTCGGCCACGGCGACCGAGGCGGCGTGCGCGAAGCGGTTCGACGATCCGATGACGAACGTCTCGAAGGTGTACTTCGGGTTGAGCCGGTTCCCGGCGGAGTCCCCGGCCGGAGTGGGCGCGCCGCGGCGGTCCTCGCGGCCGGTGCCCGGCGTCGAGGGGCGGGGCGGGGACAGCTGCTCGTTGCGGGTGGCCTCGAACTGGGCCTGCTCGTAGCGGCCGGCCTCGGCGCCGGCCTCGACGGCCGTGCCGGAGTGCTCGTAGGTCCGCTCGCGGTCCCGGTCGCCTCGGTCCAGCCCGTTCCTGTCCTGTCCGCTTCTCTCCTGAATGCCCCTGTTCTGTACGCCTCTGTCCTGCCCGGCTGTTTCTGGGAAGGTTCGCTCCGGGAAGCTCCGCTCCTCGGGGAGGTCGAACAGCCGGTCGGACTCGGGGTTCACGGTCGGCTCGAGGGGGAGTGGGTCACGGAGCGTCACGGAGGTGCCGTTGGACCAGTGCGAGGCGGAAGGGGCCGACAGGGACGGCGCGTCCTCGGGCGGCCGCACCGTCACGGCGACCTGGATGGCCCGGCCGAGCAGCCGCGAGAGTGCTTCGGTGATGACCGGCCGGAGCCGGCTCTCGATCATGTCCCGGGAGTACGGGTCGGGCACGGACAGCAGCGCGGTGTCCTCGACGATCGCCCGCAGTCTCGTCATGCGCAGGTACGCACGCTGCTGCGCTGAGTCGATCCCATCGGCGAGCTGATCCGTCGCGGCATGCCAGATCGCTGCGAGGTCGGTGTCCGTCACCGTTCGCGCACCCCCATCATCATTCGCGGCCCCACCGCGAGTGGACGGTGCCCGGTACTTCCCCGCCGCCCCCGGCCCCATTGTCCACAGGTTTTCCACAACCTGTGTATCAACGAGTCATGTGCCGTGGACGGATCGTCCTGTTTCCCCTTGTCCGTGCTGACTGTGCGGTGATCAGCGCGTACGCGGCGGAAATACAGGTCAGGCGCGCGTCTCGTCCCCCTCGTCGAGCGCCCGTTTGGCCGAAAAGTCCGTTCTTACCCCGTCGCCGGTCGTCGCGGTGTCTACCGGCAACCGGGCACGTTAACAGCGTTGTCCACAACCACTCAACCGTTGTCCACAACGAGCCTGTGGATTGTGGCCTTGACCTGGGGATTCTTTATTCACACCCTGGGTGCCCAGCGACGCGCGCCGGCGCTCGTTGACTGTGAGTGAGGCGGCGCGTACCCTGTTTCGGTTGGAGCACCGTTCCCTGGTAAACTCCAAACCACCGATCGACACCTCGTGGGCGCGCGGCTTTGCCAAGTGAGTCCACCAAGCCACGAAGACGGAGCCCCGACGTGAGCAAGCGCACCTTCCAGCCGAACAACCGCCGGCGCGCGAAGACCCACGGCTTCCGGCTGCGCATGCGCACCCGCGCCGGCCGTTCGATCCTGTCGGCGCGCCGCGCCAAGGGGCGCGACCGCCTCTCGGCCTGAGCCTGAAACCGCGACGACCGGGCCCTCCGGGAGGCAGCGTGCTGGCGGCCGCACAGCGACTGCGGCGGCGGGAGGACTTCGCCGCCACCATTCGCAACGGCCGCCGGGCCGGCCGGGGGGTCGTAGTTGTGCACTTCATGAACCCCGGGTCTTCGCGGCCCGGGGTCGCTGTGTCTCCCGAGGCTGCGGTCCCGGTCGGCGATTCGTCTTCGGCTCTCGGCTCCGCGCCGGCCGTCTCCGGCCCCTTGGCGGCCCCCGGCTCGTCGTCGGGTTCGGCCTTTTCCTCGTCGTCGGCTCCGGCAGGCGGGTCCTCGGACCTCGTCGGCGGTTCGGGCGTCGGTGACTCGTCGGCCGTAGCCGTCGATCATTCGTCTTCCGCTGTCGGCTCGGTCACTACGAGTTCGGACACGGCCGGTTCGACCGCCGTCGGCTCGGCTGGTGCCGGTTCGTCGGTTGTCGGCTCGGCCGACGTAGGCCCGACCGGTGCCGATTCGAGCACGGCAGCATCGGCCACTGTCGGTTCGACTGCCGCTGGCTCTGTCGGAGTCGGTTCGACGGGTGCGAGTCAGACCGGTGCCGGTTCGAGCACCACAGCTTCGTCCGATGCCGATTCGACCGAGGCTGGTCCTGCTGGCGTCGGTTCGGACGAGGTCGCTTTTGCTGCCGCCGGTTCAGCCGGGGGCGGTTCTGTTGCCACCGGTTCGACCGAGGTCGGCCCTGCTGACGGTGGTTCGGCGGCCGTCGGTTTGATCACGACCGGTTCGCCTGGCATCGATTCGGCTGCCGTGAGTTCTCTTGGTGTCGGTTCAGCCTCAGCAGGATCGACCGGTGGTCGTTTGCCTGGTGGCGGATCGGCGATTTCGGACTTGTCGGGTTCTGGTGCCGTTTCCGATTTGTCGGCGTCGGCGTTGGCGTCGGCCGAGTCGGGTCCGGCCTCGGGCGAGGACCTGGTTGAGCCGGTCTCAGACGGCGTCGGGGCCGTGCGGGCCGGGTTCGTGGTGTCCAAGGCCGTTGGGGGTGCCGTTGTGCGCAACCGCGTGAAGCGGCGGCTGCGGCACCTCGTGCGGGAGCGCATCGCGGACCTTCCCGCCGGGTCGGTGCTCGTGGTGCGGGCGTTGCCGGAGGCGGCGAGCGTGCCGTACGAAATCCTGGCTCGTGATCTTGACTTGGCGCTGGAGGCTGTGCGCCGACCGAGGAACCGAGGTGGCCGTCGATGAACGCGGGAGCCCGTATCGTCGCCGCTCCTATCGTCGCGTACCGTCGTTGGATAAGCCCGGCGTTGCCGGCGCGTTGTCGGTTCTACCCGTCGTGCAGCGCTTATGCCCTGGAGGCGGTCAGCACCCACGGCGCGATCCGGGGAATCGGTCTCGCGATCTGGCGGCTGCTGCGCTGCCACCCATTCCACCCCGGTGGGTTCGACCCGGTGCCTCCGCGCCGGGGACACTCGCCCGAGCCCGAGTCGACGTGACTGGAGCGGTGTCGTGATTAGCAAGCTGATGGCCGGGATCTACTGGCTGATCTCGAAGGTGATGCTGTTCTGGCACACCGTGTGGGATTCGATCCTGCCGGACCACCGGGTGCTGAGCACCAACTGGCAGTGGGTCCTGGCGATCGTCTTCCTGGTGATCACCGTCCGGGTCGTCCTCTTCCCGATCTTCGTCAAGCAGATCAAGTCGCAGCGGGCGATGCAGGCTATCCAGCCGAAGATGAAGGAGCTGCAGGAGAAGCACAAGGGCGACCGGGAGACCCTCCAGAAGGAGGTCATGAAGCTCTACCAGGAGGAGAAGGTCAACCCGCTCATGGGCTGCCTTCCGATGTTCCTGCAGATCCCGGTCTTCATCGGCCTCCTGCACGTGCTGCGCCACCTCCGGCCGAACACGTCGGACACCCAGATGGAGCTGTACGGCTGGACGAAGGCCGAGTTCCTCAGTGCCGTCGACGCCCGCCTCTTCGACGCCCCGATCGTCGCCAAGTTCAGCAGCAGCGCGGCCGACCTGATCACCATCAACGCCAACTCGACCACGGTCAAGATCGTGGCCGCCTTCCTGGTCGCCCTGATGATCACGACGACCTACCTGACGCAGCGTCAGATGATCAAGAAGACGGGCTGGAACACCGACCCGCAGCAGCGCATGATCCAGAAGTTCATGCTCTACGGCATCCCGTTCTTCACCCTGACCTCCGGCTGGTACTTCCCGATCGGCGTCATCATCTACTGGGTCACGAACAACGCCATCACGCTGGCGCAGCAGTACTGGGTGCTGCACAAGTACCCGCCGCCGGCCAGCGCGACGAGCAGCACCACGCCGTTCAAGGGTGGCACCGCCAAGGTGGCCGAGTCGAAGCCGAGCGGCCTGGGCGCCCTGTTCGCCCGCGCCCGCGAGGAGGCCGCCGCCCAGCAGCGGACCAACGGCAAGTCCCCCGCGAAGGCGGCCGGCACCAAGGCCGCCGGCGCGAAGGCGACCGGCACCGACGCCCCGGCCGACGGCGGCCAGTCCCGCGCCCCGAAGCCCGGCGCGAAGCCGATCAACCCGAAGAAGGGTGGCGCCGCGAAGCGGCAGTCGGGTTGACGCACCCTTGCCGGGCCACCCCTCTCACGGCCCGGCGTAGCGGCGCTCCCTGCACCAGCAACCCACCCCTCACCGACGACCTGTGACGGCGCCTCGGCGCCCCAAACAAGCGGAGATGAGTTTCGTGACCGACACCACCAGTGACCTCGACGCAGCCCCCGGTTCGCGGGACAACGTGCGGGACGAGGACAAGGACGTGTCCCTGGCCGAGGACCAGGACGCCCGTGCCGTCGACGATGCCGAGGAGGACGACTCGGAAGAGGTCGACGCCGAGGCCGACGAAGATGACGACGACGAGGAAGACGACGAGGACGAAGAAGACGACGACGAGGACGAGGAAGACGACGACGAGGAGGCCGAGGACGACTCGGAGACCCCCGCCGGCTCCGGCCGCGCCGCCGCCGACCTCTTCCGCGAGAGCGAGATCGCGGCCGACTACGTCGAGGGCCTCCTCGACATCCTCGACTACGACGGCGACATCGACGAGCTGGTCGTGAGCGGCCGCCCGGTCGTCGAGGTCGTCGAGGGCGGCGACGGCTCGGGCAAGCGCCTGCAGGCCCTCGTCGGCCAGCGCGGCGCGACGCTCGAGGCGTTGCAGGAGCTGAGCCGCCTCGCCGTCTTCCGGCAGACCGGCTCCCCGAGCCGGCTCCTCCTCGACGTGGGCGGCTACCGGGCGCTGCGCCGCAAGGAGCTCGGCGCCATCGCCAAGAACGCCGCCGAGAAGGTCAAGGAGTACGGCGAGGCCGTCCGCCTGGAGCCGATGAGCGCCTTCGAGCGCAAGTGCGTGCACGACGTCATCAACGCCCTGCCGGGCGTGGAGAGTGAGTCGGAGGGCGTCGAGCCGGCCCGCCGGATCGTGGTCCGCCCGACGGCTTAGTTCTCCCCCGCTCCACCGACCGCCCCAAGCGCCCATCGGCGATTGGGGCGGTTTCCTTTGTACGCCCTCTCCACCACTCCTTCGAAGCGCTTGGACTTTGTTCGTGATCCGCTAGAGCTGTCCCACGACGGCTCTCGTCCAGCGCGCCGCTCGGCTCCTGTCTCCGGCCCGGTTTCGCGTTGGCTCCGGCCTCGTGTCCGCGTCGCTCGTCCCCGCCCCCACTTACGCCGAATCCTTGTGACACCTCGCCAGCGCCCGGCTTCGTGTCCGGCCCGGCGCGGCGCCCCGCACCGCTTGGTATACGGCCTCGTGCGGTGTCCGGCCCGTGTGGTCCAGATTGGGTGGGACTTTCTGCCCGGCCCTTCACTGCTCACCCGCCGCCCGGCTCTACGACTGGGCTCCCGTCTAGTCCGTCGGCTTGCTCGACCCGTGCGCCCGTCGTGCCGGACGCCCCTTCCTGTGGCGCCCCCTTCTACCCATCTGCTTCCGGCCTGGGGAGCCCCGCGTAGCGGCGGCCACGGTGAGGGCGGGCATAATTCAGGGAGACGCGACTGGCGGCACCAAGGATGGGCAACCATCGGGAAGCCTCGGCGTGGAAGTCGACCGCCTGGGCTTCCACGTGACGCCGAGGAGTCGCATGTCCATTTCCTCTTCTTCCGCGGCCGCCGCTCCCACCCCGGCGCCGAGCGCCCGGCTCCTGCCCGGAGCTCCGGTGGCCGACCAGATCCTGGCGGACGTCGAATCCCGCGCAGCGGCCCTCCGCGCGCGAGGCATCACCCCGTCCCTGGCCACAATCCTGGTTGGTGACGACGACGCCAGCGCCGGGTACATCCGGATCAAGCAGCGCCAAGCCGCGTCACTCGGCTTCGCCTCCCCGCACCGCCACCTGCCGGCGACGGCCACCCAGGACGACCTGCACGCCGTGATCGACGAGTTCAATGAGGACCGGGACGTCCACGCGCTGCTGATCCAGTACCCGATCCCGCAGCACCTGGACTACGACGCCGCCCTCATGCGGGTCGACCCCGACAAGGACGTCGACGGCATGCACCCGCTGAACCTGGGCCGCCTGGCCGCGGGCATCCCCGGCCCGCTCCCCTGCACGCCGGCCGGCATCGAGGCTCTCCTGGCCCACCACGGCATCCCGGTCAGCGGTCGCGAGGTCGTGATCCTCGGCCGGGGCGCCACGCTTGGCCGTCCCCTGGCGATGCTCCTGGCGCAGAAGCGCCCGACTGCGAACGCCGCCGTGACGGTGGTCCACACCGGTGTTCCCGACTGGTCCCGGTACACCCGCCGCGCCGACATCCTCATCGCCGCCGTCGGCGTCCCCGGCATCATTCAGCCGGAGCACGTCAAGCCGGGCGCCGTGGTCGTGGGGGGCGGCGTCCGCTACGAGGGTCGCCGTCTCCTCCCCGACGTCGACGAGTCCTGCGCGGCCGTCGCTGGCGCCATCACCCCGCGGGTCGGCGGCGTGGGTCCCACCACCGTCGCCATGCTCTTCCGCAACGCCATCGAGGCCGCAGAGCGCCGTTTCACGTGAAACATCGGGGGAGCCCGCCGTCATCGTGCGGCGGTGCTCCCCCGCCGTTGTTGTTCCTGGCGGTTGGGTGGCCGCGGTCCGTCGGCCCGCTCTGCGTCGTGCCACTCCGTCCGTTCCATGCCTCGTATGTGATTCCCCGCGCCGCCCCCGCTCGGTGCTTCCCCGCGACCGCGTCGTTCCGCACGTACGCGAGCGCCGCCGACTCCTTCCGCGACCACGGCGCCACCCTCGCCGGCAACGCCCGCTA